>JAHIZC010000021.1 GCA_018814745.1 Candidatus Omnitrophota bacterium | reverse complement strand
GTAATTTCTGCTTTGTGGGGTGGTATTTCACAGAGATGGCAGCAACTCAAGCAGGCAGTAAGCCATCACTCTACTATATTTACCAAAGCTTTACCATGGCTTATAGGTTTAATATTCTGGGTCATACCGAGTATATTTTTTGGGATACTGGAGCATATAGGAAGAATTACCTACAATTTCTTCTTTAGGAACCAGGAGAAATACGGTGATAGGGCTCGTTTTGTAAAGGGAAATATTATAAATGAAGAAGTTAGTGAGCTTGAATTAGCAGATGAGGATGAGGATGCAATTGAGCTTATTAAGGCTGTTTTTGATAAAGCAGAAAAGATTTCCAGGCGTAATTTCCTATTTTCTAGTTTCTACTGGTCTAATTATTGGTTTGGCGCTACCTTACACTGGCCTAATCTTTCCGGTAGTTTAGCTTTTATAGGAACACGTCTTACTTTATTGTTCGCCGGCGCTCTGTTAAGCTGGCCGGTTGTTTGGGTTTTAACCGCCTTACTTCCCTGGCTTGCTGCGCCCATTCCAATACTAAGCGACATATTACCGAGATGGTTTATCGAGCAAGGAGTTCCATTTACTTGGCAACTCGCATTAAAGATTTTCTTCTTAGCCTTCTTCTTAAGACTTCCCAGAAATCTAATTCAGATTACAAAAGAGCGCTTAAAGATGCGAAAAGGAGCTATAGAAGTAGTTTCCAGCCATCCGGCTGAAACCAGGATAAATAAAGAGCCGAAACAGGCACTTAAACAAGAAAACCCTGAGTTTAAGAAAGCGTTTAAAAAAGGCTTAGTTTTCTTTAACAAGTATCCTTATCTTAAAGTCCTGTATGAGAAAAAATACGGTAAGGCAGGTAAAGGAATCTTAATTAAGACTGGTTATGCATTTATTGCTCTGGGTATCAATATATTAAACAGTATAACTTTCTTAAGGCCCATTAGCCTGAGCCAGATTACATATATTTACTACAACAAAAGAAAGCCAAAAACCGAAGAAGAACTGAGAAAGGCACAGGCCCGCTTAAAATTTGCCCAGATGTTAGATGTACAGGCGCTACATCATGGCAGCAGTATGTGGACATTGTCGATTATCGGAGCGGAAATTGGAGGCGTAGTTGTATTAGGTGAATTTGTCGGAGGTCCTTTTGGAACCTTGGCGCTGGTATTAGAAGGCAAGGATGGGGCGATTTCTTTCGGAGACCACCTGTATACCAGCGTAGAGAATTCCGCTGCTTCTTGGTTTGGCATAGAGACTCCGGAAGGCGAAGGTATTGTAAGCGGAGCTATCTATCGCTCAACAGGTTACTTATTCGGTGTAGTTGGTTCAATACCTATTGCAGATGCATACGTGCTTTATAGAAACGGAAGGTGGGACGAAGCAACTCA
Organism: Candidatus Omnitrophota bacterium; assembly: GCA_018814745.1. GTDB lineage: Bacteria > Omnitrophota > Gorgyraeia > Gygaellales > Profunditerraquicolaceae > JAHIZC01. Next base: position 3,870 of record JAHIZC010000021.1, on the reverse strand, counting down.
GAGGGTAAATGGGTTAATAAAATCTGAGGAGAAGCTCGATAAGGAGAAGACAGAAAAATTAGAAAATCAGATGGCTAAGAATCCTGATTTAAGTATGAAAGAGTTTATTAAAATGACAGGCTTAGATACTGCCGGCGATAAGGAAGAGGCAGACAAGGAAGAGGAGCCTAAGGACGCAGAGAAAAAGAAGGAGATAAATGACCAGATAAAGGAGCTATTTAAAGATAATGATAAAGTGATAATCGGCGATAAAGAAGATAAAGAACAAGGCAAACAAGAGAATGTGCTTAATGTAAGGGTTAGATTAGTAGAGTTAGAAGATATCGTAAATGAGATAGACAACAATCAGAAGATAACTATTATGCGCATAACCGCAGGGCACCTGGTTACTGTCTATGCCTTGAATAGCGCCGGAGAGGTTGCAGAGATTAAAGAGAGTGCGATTGGTTTTCCCGAAGGAGTAGAAAACAGGATAGTTGTGGTAATAAATAAAGATTACCTGAAAGATAAACCAGAACAACTAAAGAAAGATTTCTCCAAGTTAACCGAAAAATTACTTAAAGAGACAAAGAAAAGAAAGATATTTATTTCTCCGGAAACCATAGATTATAGAGAGTTTAAGAAGCATATAGAACCTAAGAAATCCGAAAAAGACACTGAAGAAAATCAAGAATCTGCCAAGAAAAATAAGCAGAAACAGACACCGGAGGCTATTATTAAACAGCTTAAGTCTCTAAAAGCGAAATCCTTCAAAGAGATTTGGAATAAGGAAAGAGCAGAGGATTTAATTACCATTGCCGATGCCCTTAGAGAGAGTGGTTTCTTTAAGCCAGGTTTAAATAAAGAAAAAATAGAGAAGTCAATAGAACTATTTAGGAAACATTACAAGATAGAAGATAAAGGGTTTGCCGGATTTAAACAAGGGCTTATCGATGCGATAGATGAGCAGGAAAAGGCGAAAAAAGAAATTAAAGATATGCAAGAGAAGATAAATAAGGAGAAAGATGTTGAAAAGAAGAAAGAGCTGGGGCGTAAGAAGCTGATATTGGAAATAGTAAAGGAAGATAAGCAAAAAGAAGCAGCAGAATTCATAAAAGCCAAAACAGAGAAAAAGAATTGGTTCGAGAAGCTAACAGATAAGATTGCCAGATTATGGAGGAAGATTTTTGATTCCAAAGCACTTGAAAGAGAAGAGAAGATTGAAAAACTGCGAGAGGAACATAATAATTTAAACAATACTTATCTAAAGAGAGTAGCTAGAATAGAGAATAACGAAGATTTAAATAACCTGGCGCGCATCATAGAATTAAAGAAAACCATTTTAGCTTCAGAAATCAAGAGATTAAAGAATGAGGAAATCGAAGATGACACCAGCCGCAAGATTGCCACAAAGATTGAAGAGGTTGGGGTGCAGCTTGCGGGTTTGAGAATGGGAGAGATTGAGATAACCGGTATAGATAAGAAGTTAGAAGCTCCAAAAGGAGAATTACACAGATTATTAGAGAACTTAAAGAAAGTACAGGAAGAAACTGCGAAGCAGCAAAAAGAAGCTAAGAATAAAGAACAAGGAGACTTAAGTTTTGCTGAGAGGTTAAGGGAAGATATTGATGATGCGGTTGAATTCTATAGTAAAAATGCTACAAAAGCAAAAGCCGATTTTATTGCCGAAGAGACCACTCTTAGAGTAGAAGAGATGCTTTTAACCCTGATGCAGCAAGAGTACGACAAGAAATTAGATGAGGCATCAAGGAACATATTAGGGAATAAGAACTTACCTGATTATGTTATCCAGAAGAGATTTGATGCATTAGAGAAAAAATATCAGAATTATACAGACAGCTGGATATTGGTGAATAGGGTTGCCCAGTATTTACCTGCTATTGATGAGAATATAGTAGGTATTGGTATGCAGCTGGGCAATATTAATGAGGTTCATACTTCCTTAATGAATGATGGTAAAAATTCCGTATATTGGCAGTTAGTTATTCAGGGTTTGATCAAGGCAAATAGGCATCTTAAACAAAGCGAAGGAGTGAAAGCCGAAATTGAAGATACGATTGCCGGGCTGATTGAGCTGGATAGAGTCAGTAAAGCAGGATTTACGAAGAGTATATTAAGTAAATTGGTGGGTAATTTAGAAGGCACAGAAGAAAAAGAAGATACTAAACAGACAGAAGAAGTAAGTAAGGTAGCAGATTTAAGAGATACGATTGCCGGCTTACAATCGAAGTTCCAGGCTACTCCGGAAGAACCTGATGAGGTGCCGGTTAGCGAAGGATTAATAGGCCAGATGAATAGCGTATTTAAAAATGTCAAAGATACAGCTTCGTTAATGAAAATATATGGAACCCAGAAATATTTAGACTTAAAAGCCGCAATTGATAAGCTAAATGCTCCTGTTGCCCAAGCTCAGAAAGATACCAATGCCGTTGACACTTTTGCGTTTATTAATTCTATTAAAGATAAATCGCTAGAAAAGGCAAAAGAAGCAGCAGGAAAGCAAATAGAAGAAAAAGGAACGGAAATAGCTGAACTGAAACAGAAAGCAGCAAAATTAATGAAAGATAGAGCTGATTTGACCGCAAAAGTCCACAGTAGAAACTTCTGGCAGAAATTAGCGGCATTCTTTAGTTTTGATAATAAAGAGGAAAGAATCGAAGAATTAAATAAAGAAATTAAATCTATCTTTAAAGAAGATGACACCAAGAGAGCAGAGGAAAAAGAGTTGAAAAAGGCAGAAAAAGAATACGAATTATTATCCGGCAATCTTAATGAGTTATTGATAACCCCGGATAGCCGGCAGTTATTAAATCCTAAAGCCATTCAAGATCAGATCAGCCAGGCTCAAAATGCGCTGAATAATATATTAGGGTGGATAAGAGAAGAGAAGATTAAGATTTATAAGGAGATAGTTGAGGGCTCAAAGGAAAATGCATCCCAGAAGAAGATGGAGGAAGCTTATTATGCTGATAAGAGAGTGAAAGGGTTAGAGTCCCAGCGCATAAAGATTGCCGGGCTTAAAGAGATTCTGGATAGAAGAGAAAGGATAATCAAGAAAATCGATTACAACTATAGGGACTGGACAGATTTCTTTATCCGGTCTTTAAACCAAGGATATCTGGCAGAAGAAGAGATTGAATTATGGCAGAAGTATGAGTGGTTAAAAACAAGATTATCCCTCGAGCAGATTTATATTAAAAATATGGCAACAGTTGAGCTGCTCAATAAGCATTTCGGAATAACCACAAGCAATGGTTTAGATAATGCTATTTATGAGCGACTGGATAAACAGGGAATCAAAGGATTTATCTTGGAGCTTAAGGAGAATAAAGAGGTAAGCTTTACCAAGGCACAACTAGATACAGTGCGCAGACTTGCTAGATTAATTCAGGAATCTGCTTCTGTATCTTGAATGTGGCAGGCTAGAGTTGAGGCACTATCTGCAGCTGAGTCATTAGCCCAAATAGAGAATAATATAGAGCAATTAAAAGAAAAGCAGGATGAATTATCGCAGATTAAAGTGAATACAAATATTATAGAATATATCTTGACTGCGGATAAACTGCAGAAGGCTATTGCTAAGGCTAAGGTTGAGCGGTTAGATAAGGGCCTTAGATTAAGAGAGAAACTCCAGAGGCTTTTATATATTAAGCCAGAATGGAACTTAAGCAAAGGAGAAATTGAGATTTTAGGCAAGGTTAAGTCAATTATGCAGGATTACCAAGGATATATTACAACAGACTCACAGACACAAAAAGAGATTTACAGGCTTTCTGTAAATCTTGGGTTATTAGGATTTATCCAGAATAAAGATGCCTTTGAGAAGATATTGAAGAGAACCGAAGTAACTGATAAGAAAGGCATTAAAGG
>JAHIZC010000236.1 GCA_018814745.1 Candidatus Omnitrophota bacterium | reverse complement strand
GGTAATAGCTGCGGAGCCGTCTAAGACAGTAACCTTCCTACGAGTTAGCCTCTGAATCAAAACCTCAAAAATCATACAACTTAATATTGAGATAACTATAATCTTTAAAGCAGATAAACCAAAAATAAATACTCCGGCAATCCCCGCGGGCACTAAAGCCAGGAATACTGCCCACATTGCCTGAGAAGTTAATTCGTGGCTATGAATATGCGGAGAGGTACTGGCTGTTAATCTATCCGGCATTCTTAATCTCCTGAAGTAGTATGTTTTCGAGTTCTGATGTCTGTTTCTTAATTGAATCAATCACCGCAGAGGAAGAAATAGTTGCTCCGGTTATTGCCTCGACTTGATCTATAGAATTTGAATCTCTCCCCTGGAACTGCTCTGTAAAAGAGGCTTCCTCTACCCTGTTTCCTAAGCCAGGGGTCTCGTTTTGAGACAAGATTTTAATATTAGTAATCTCTAATTTAAGATCTAAGCCTGCTAACGTCTCGATATCCGAAGAATAACCCTCGCCGCTAGATTTAATCACAAACCCGATAAGCTTCTGATTTGCAAAAGCCAGGTAATAAACTGAATCGCCCAAAGATTTTGCTAAAAAATCATCTGCTTCCGGCATTACCTCCTCTAAAGCAGCTCTTTCCTCAAGCATCTTTTGCTCTTCTATCTTTGGTGCAGTTACGGCATTAACCACAGATAAAACTGCGCTTGCCAGAAAGCAAATTATACCCAATATAAAACCGTATCTAATCGTCTCTTTCACGGCTTACTCCTTAATTGTGCCTTCTTGATTGACTGTAGTAAATCTTTCCTCTGCGGGCAGATATAATTACATAACCCGCACTCCATACAATCCAGGCATCCATAGGCCTTTGCTAGATCCCACTTTTCTTTCTCGCTCGCCATCCCGATCATACATGGCATTAATCCTACAGGACAATACTCTACGCAGCGGCCGCAGCGCACGCATAACGCCTCAACTAATGGCTTAACCTCAGATTCCTTTAAACAGATAATCCCGTTGGTACTTTTGACTACCGGAGTATCCAGGCTGTACTGAGCAACCCCCATCATTGGCCCCCCGGATATGACCTTTTCAGGCCCCTGTTTTAGAGGGCTGCATTGTGCAATTAAATCTTTAAAGGGTGTGCCTATGCGCACTAAAAAATTTCCCGGATTCCCTAAACAATCTCCGCTAACCGTAACTACCCTCTCATACAAAGGCTTTTCTAAATACACGGCTTCATAGATAGCATATACCGTAGCTACGTTATGCACCACGACTCCTACGTCAAAAGGCAATTTCCCTGATGGCACTTCGCGCCTCAGAGTATTTTTAATTAATTGTTTTTCTCCTCCTTGTGGATAGAAAGATTCCAGAACTTTTTTTTGTATTTTACTTACGACTGACGACTTACGACTTACGACTAAGTTAAAAGCTTTTATAGCTTCGGGCTTATTATCTTCAATCGCGATGATTACCTTCTTTACCCCTAAACATTTTACGATCAACTCAACACCTAGCAAAATCTCCTTGGTTTTCTCGATCATCAGCCGGTAATCACTGGTCAAATACGGCTCGCACTCTGCGCCGTTAATGATTAATGTATCGACTGGCTTAGGCGGATTTAGTTTTAGGTGTGCGGGAAAACTTGCACCCCCCATTCCCACAACCCCTGCCTCAAGTACGATGCTTCGAATCTGCTCAGCAGATAAATCTTCTATTTCCTCTGGGGTTTTAGGTTCTCCCTCGATTGCGCTCGGGACAGGTAGGTTCTGGGTTCTAGCCAGACTTTCATCACTATCAATAATTATAGCCTTACAATTTCCTAACACAGGGTGGGGGCAATCATCGATTGCAACAACTTTTCCCGAAACAGAAGCATGTATAGGTGCGTATACATGCGAATCAGCTGCGGCTATCTTCTGGCCCAAAGCTACGGAATCTCCCGCCTTTACCAATGGAGCACAGATCTTACCGATGTGCTGGCTTAAGGGAATATAAACCCGGCCGTAAACAGGTAATTTTTGAATCGCCCTATTTTCTGTCTGGTGTTTATGCTCTTCTAGTCTAACCATGGGATCTTACGATGGAATATAAGGTTGATTATTCCTAAGATGCTGAATAGGCAGCCTACAATTGTCAGAATCAAAAAATTAG
>JAHIZC010000235.1 GCA_018814745.1 Candidatus Omnitrophota bacterium | reverse complement strand
CTTCTGGATATTTTAGCCTGTCCTGCCTGTAAAGGCGATGTAGAATTAAAAGAAAACAGAATTGTCTGTAAAAAATGCGGCAAGAAATACCCGATCAGAGAAGGAATACCGGTAATGTTAATCGATCAGACGGAATAAATTGTCGTAAGTTGTAAGTCGTAAGTGATAAGTGAGGTTAAACAATATGAAAAAAATTCTAGTCATACACGGGCCAAATCTCGATCTCTTAGGGCAGAGGGAACCTAAAATTTACGGTAAGACTACCCTCATTCAGATCAATCAGGAACTGAAGAAAATAGCTAAAAAGAAAAATGTCAGCCTTACGATAAAGCAGTCTAATCATGAAGGCGAAATCGTAGACTTAATCGGCACGGCTAAGAAGAAGTACGAGGCTTTACTGATAAACCCGGCTGCTTATACTCACACAAGCGTTGCGATTAGAGACGCCATAGCCGCAAGCGGCATACTTACTGTAGAAGTTCACCTCTCCAACATATATTCTCGAGAAGAATTTAGGCAGAAATCACTAATTAGCCCCGTTGCCAAGGGGACGATTCTGGGTTTCGGGGGCAAGAGTTACAACTTAGGGCTGCTGGCCTTATTAGATCTGATTTGATGCTAAATGGACCCGCGAATAAAAAATATTCGAAGCAAACTAATAGAAGAAAACCTGGATGGTTTCCTTCTATCTCTACCGGCAAATATTTCTTACCTTACTAAATATCCAAGCAGAGACTCCTATTACTTAGTATCCCCAAAAAACAATTTTTACTTCACTGATTCAAGATATACTGAGGAAGCCAAGAATGCACTTAGAGGCTCTGCCTCGATAATAAAAACAAATGGTTCTGTTTTTAAGATGATCGCCGATGTCAGTTTAAAATCGCATCTTAAACGCATAGCTTTTGAAGAGCGGCATCTACCTTTTGCTGAGTATCAGGAAATCAAAAGGGGCCTCGGCAGAAAGGCAAAATTAATACCCACTCACTCTCTAACCGAGAAACTAAGATGCTTAAAAGAAACACAAGAAGTAGCTAAAATCAAAAAGGCGATCAATATAACTTCCAAGGCCCTGGATTTCGCAAAAAAAGTCATATCCCCAGGAAAAAAAGAGATAGAAATAGTAGCGGAATTAGAGCGATATATACGGTATCTGGGTGCTTCTAACTCTGCATTTGATATTATTGTGGCTTCAGGGCCAAATTCCAGCTTCCCGCACCACATCTCCGGAAATAGAAAAATAAAAAACGGCGAACCGCTACTAATTGATATCGGAGTTGACTTTTTAGGGTACAAATCCGACTTGACAAGGGTATTCTTTTTAGGTAGAATAAGTTCCTCTGTAAGAGAGGTTTATGATATTGTATGCAGCGCCCAGAAAGAAGCGATCAGGAGAATCAAACCCCAAGAGATAATAGGTAAAATAGATAAGGCTGCCCGCCAATATATAAGTTCCAAAGGTTACGGCGGGTTTTTTGGTCATAATCTTGGTCACGGCATAGGGTTAGAGATTCACGAAGAACCACAGATCTCATCAAAAAATAGCGGATTATTAAACACTTCGATGGTATTTACTATAGAACCCGGTATATACCTGCCTAATAAATTTGGTATAAGAATAGAAGATGTCGTTCTGGTAACTGAAAAAGGGTGCGAGGTATTAAGTGCTTCTATCCATAAATGAAATAAGAAGCGGCCTGACTGTTTTAGTTGATAATGACGTTTACGTAGTCATAGAAACACAGCACGTAAAACCTGGCAAGGGCGCAGCTTTTGCCAGGGTAAGGTTAAAGAATCTAAAGAACGGCCTGATCCAGGAGAAAACCTTTCGCGGTAACGAGAAGATATCGCTGGCATTTGTCGAAGAAAGAAAACTACTATATCTCTACCGCTCCGGTAATCTTTATCGCTTTATGGATCAGGAAAATTACGAAGAGGTAACGCTTTCAGAGGAAGCAATCGGTGAAAATAAAAAATTCCTAAAAGATAATCTTGAGGTCGAAGGGCGTTTTTACAACGGGAATACGTTAAATATAATCCTTCCGAATTTCGTAGTTTTCAAAATTGAGCATTGTGAACCAGGAGTAAAAGGTGACACGGCAAAGGCTTCGAACAAACCAGCTAAAATCGAAACCGGAGCAGTGATACAGGTTCCCTTATTCGTTAATCAGGGAGAGAAGATAAAAATCGATACCCGTACCGGTCAATACGTAGAGAGGTGCTAAATGAATCCCGCACTTCCTAATAAATTCATTATAATAAAAAGAAAAGCTAAATTATGAATATGAAAGGAAGCAAAGGATGAATCCCGCACTTCCTAATAAATTCATTATAATAAAAAGAAAAGCTAAATTATGAATATGAAAGGAAGTG
>JAHIZC010000234.1 GCA_018814745.1 Candidatus Omnitrophota bacterium | reverse complement strand
CATTATTCTTTCTGGCAATACTGGAAATATTCTGCAGCAGGCCGACTAATTCATTAGCAGAGACGAATTCCTTTACTTTTTGAACCTCACCTTTTGCTGATATTTGAACATTTTCTAACCGCTTCATCTTATTCAGATCAGCGACTAATCCGTCTAAGTCCTTTTGCAGTTTTTCTATTTTTGGTTTCCCCACCTTGATACCGCTGAGCTGGCCTTTTAAAACATAAGAAATATCAAAATAAATCAGAAAACCAAATACCAAAAAGATTACCAGCACTTTTTTATTGTCTAAACCCAGGCGGTCGAATTTTACCTTGAAAAAATTTAGTTTCTCCAATTGAGCTTTATCCAGCTTAATCTTGCTTAACCCCAGCTTACTCAGATCTAACTTATCCAGCTTTAGCCCGCCCAATTTTAACTTTTTAAATATTTCCTTCATTTAGTTTTTAGTTTTCCCAGTAAGTCAAAATCAGCAATTTCGTAACCGCCGATTTTTCTAGACTTAACAGAATTCACCTCTAAGTTATCAAAATCATTAAAAAAAGTTGAATCACTCTTTAAGCTATCTATGAATTGTTTTATCGAGCTGACTTCATCTTGCTCCAGGGAAACTACAGAGCCATAAAGCGCTAAATCACTATCGGTGGCAGAAATACCAGTGAACCAAATCCCTATGGGCAAATGCAAACTCAATTTATTCAGTTTTTCCGACCAGATTATCCTCTTGCCAATCAACTGCTCGGTTATCCAAGCATCTTCCGACATTAAGGAGTGCTCAACATTAAAACTCTCCAATGTCTTTCTATCGGCCGAAAAAGCCTTCCATTTTCTGTCTAACTGTATCAACCTGGTCTTTGTCGCTATCGCTAGTACACCTACATAAAGATGCACACAGATTAATATACCAAGCATAAAAGGTATGATAAATAACAGGTAGCGTGTATTTATCTTATATTGAGCCTTCCTGCTTTTGGCGAGTTTTTTCTGCAGGTCTTCGGGTAGTAAATTTATCTCTATCATACTATTGACTTAAAGCCAGCCCTAAAGCGACCGGTAATTGGGTAGAATATTGCTTAATCTTCTCGTGGTCAGCATCGGGAGAGCATTGAATCTTCCCTATCGGATCCCAATAATCAACTTCAATACCTAAAAGAGTTTTAAGCGTATCTTTTAATCCTATGAATTTACTCCCACCGCCGCTTAAAAGAATCTTTCCTACGCTCGAAGCATTTTGGCTTTCATAAAAATCAAATGAAGTCCTGATCGCTCCGGCAAGATTACTATATACCGGCTCAATTACCAAAGCTAATTGATTAAATTTTCCCTTGTCTTTCTCAGGATTAATCTTTAGTTCTTCAGCTGATTTAAAATCAATACCAAAATTATCCTCTATGCGCTGAGTAAATTTATTTCCGGCAAAATGGATATCACGGCTCAAACGGGGGATAGCAGCCTCCAGGATGTTAAGGTTACTAAGAGTGGCTCCGATATTGAGAAGAGCTAAGGCTTTACCCTTTAAGCCTTCGTTCTCTTTATTTATAAAGTTAAAAGCATTGATCAAAGCAACTGAATCGATATTTACATTATTCACTCTAAAGCCGCTCTGTTCAATTAATTTGATGCGTTGATGTGCCAGTTCTTTCTTTACTGCCGCCACTAAAACCAACATCTTATTATTAGGCAGGCCCTGATTAATAATGCAGGCGTCGAGATTGACCTCTTCGAGAGAAAAAGGAATGTGTTTCTGCGCCTCAAACTTTAAGGCTTGCTTTAACTCTTCCTTTTTCATCCGGGGAAATTCTATATATCTGATTACCGTAGAAGTCCCGGAGAAAGAAATATTCACTAGATCTTCGGCTAAAGACTCTTTAATCTTTCTTAAGGCCTGAACCGGATCAAGTTTATTCGGCTCTATTTCAAAACCGCAAAACTCGGCCTGCTCTTGTGCGAATTTTAATTTAACGGCTTTAATTTCTTGGGTACCGAAATCAAGCCCTAAAGTTACTCTATCTTTACTCAATTTGGTTTTTAGATTCGGGAGAAAATCCATAAATTTAGTTTACTAACGGTTTACCCTCGGGGAGAGGCTCTTCGAATTCCGGCTCTAACTCTTCAAGGCTTAACGGCTGCGAAACTGAATCTTCCTCCTGCAGATCTTCTTCGATCATTGGCTGCTTTAATTGCACCACTGCAGGAGATAACGCTCGAGATTGTGATTCAGTGCTCTTGAGCATCAAATTAATTAAAATAAT
>JAHIZC010000243.1 GCA_018814745.1 Candidatus Omnitrophota bacterium | reverse complement strand
TTTTTAAAACATTCCGTTCATTTTCTCAACCTCAATCAGGAACAATTACTTATGATGAAGCAATGGGGATAGTAAATGAAAAACCATTTTACGAAAATTGCTCATAGAGCAAAAAAATTTGACCTCATTATATTTGTGTTATTTTTATGGGAAATCTTCGCGCGATTTATTTATCCTCGATTTGAACCTCGAGCGGCAGTTTATTTACCAGCTTTTTCAAGTGTCTTAAAAGAATGCTGGCAACTTCTGGCTGATGGAATTCTCATACAGCATATATGGGCTAGCCTTAGACGCGTATTGATTGGTTTTTCACTAGCTTCTTTATTCGGCATAACCTTAGGATTCATTATAGGTCTTTCACAAAAAGCATATGAACAATTGCATACACTGTGTCAGATTTTTCGGCCTATACCTCCTGTAGCATGGATACCGATTAGCCTGCTTTGGTTTGGAATAACAGATGCACAGCAGTATTTTATTATTTTTATAGGCGTCCTTTTTCCTATTTTGTTTAATACCCTGCAAGGTGTCCATAGTGTGTCCAGTCAATATAAACTCGTAGCGCAGACTTTAGGGGCTCGAAGATTCCTGCTTATAAGGCGAGTGATATTGCCAGCAGTCCTTCCAAGGATAATTTTTGGATTACGCTCAGGGCTTGGATATGCCTGGTTTATAATAGTGGCAGCCGAGTTTGTTTCAGCGCCCAACGGCCTGGGCTATCTTATTTTAGAAGGAAGAAACATGATCGTTACAGAGAGGATTTTTGTAGGCATGATAGCCATAGGAGCAATAAATCTTTTTTTTCATTATCTTTTAACTAGATTTGAAAATTGGCTTGCGCCTTGGCGGAAAATAGCCTTTATTTTTTAATTATGGCCAAAGTAGAGTTTAAAAATGTATCCAAAGTTTACCAGGATAGCAAAGACGATCGCAAGATACTGTCTTTAAAAGATATTTCTTTTTTAGTGAATCCGGGTGAGATCATGGTGTTAATTGGTCCGTCTGGCTGCGGCAAGACCACGATCTTAAACCTTATAGCCGGTTTTATTCAGCCTACAGAAGGAAAGGTATTATTTAACGGCCGGCCGGTTACCGGTCCTGGAGCGGAACGGACGATAATCTTTCAGGAGTACATTCTCTTTCCCTGGTATTCAGTCCGTAATAATATCGAATTTGGTATGGTTGCTAAGAAGGTCCCGAAACAACAAAGGCGGCGGATATCCGACGAGTTATTATCCTTGGTCGGCTTAGAGCGATTTGCTGATTTCTATCCCCACCAGTTATCCGGAGGGATGAAGCAGCGTGTTGCTTTAGCGAGAGCGCTTGCCGTAAATCCGGAAGTCCTTTTGATGGATGAGCCGTTTGGTTCTTTAGACGAGCAGGTGAGAAGGTTTTTGCAGCAGTCTTTATTAAAAATTTGGAGAGTTAAAAGGCCGACAATTATTTTTGTTACGCATAGCATTGGTGAAGCGCTTATTCTCGGCCATAAGATCTTGGTATTGAGCTGTCAGCCGGCTGAAGAACGCAATTATATAGAAATTAATAAACCTTTTCCTCGTGATCTTGTGCGTGATTTGTTTTTTCAAGATATCAGGATCAAAATCCATGGAATATTACAGGAAGAGTTTAGAAAAGGTAAAAAGTGTTAGCCCTTAATATTTTGGTTTTTGAAATGTTACGATAAAGTTATGAATAAACGGCTTGTTTTTCGGTAATAACAGTAATTTTTTAAATCAATAAATACACGCCGGGCAAAAAGAGTGAATAATAGAATCAATGTTATGGGGCGGTAGATATGCCTCCGAGTTCTAACCTCTTTTCGCGCAGAGAAAAGATTATTTAGAGCGGTTGCGTTATCCGTCATGCCTTTTTAGTTTTTAACGAAAAAGGAAAGGTGGTTCGGCTTTGCTGCGGACAGCAGGGGACCTGTTGCCATGTCACCCGCTGGCCATTAGCTGTTCTACGTTGGCGGGGTAACCGGTGAGTTAACAAGGATAACGCCAATATTCTTCGAGCGGTCACGGGTGCTTATATAAGAGAGCTCAGTCGAGAAGCGGGAGGTATTAGTTCTCGACTGAGCTCTCAAACTAAGCCGCTATGTCCGCTCGAACAATATTACCCCTGATAACTCACCGATTACTTGGCGGGAACATTTTTTCTTTTAGTTTGGCCGTATTTGATATATAATACAGGCAGAAGATTTAATTTTTATTTTTCTAAAGCGTTACAGCCGGAGAGGAAAATTGGATAGTTTAAAAAATAATAAACAAGGATAGGCGATGCATAAAAAAACTTTTTTTGATGCCGAAGATAAATTACGGTTGCCGGAATTAAGGATAGCCCTTAATCACAGCTGTAATTTGTGCTGTAGGTACTGCCCGCCGAACGGAGAAAACTTTGCCGATATCGGAAGGCCATTGAAAATAAATAAATTATTAAGGATCCTGGGGATCTTTTATCAA
>JAHIZC010000233.1 GCA_018814745.1 Candidatus Omnitrophota bacterium | reverse complement strand
ATATTCATCAGATTCAGCCCTACCCCGATGACAAAACCGGCCTGAGGGTTTAAGTCCAGGAGCACCGGCCTTCGCCCGCCTTCAGAGACATCGAGCTCCTTCTCAAATACCAGGTTTCGCTTGATGAATTCATCAACATAGTTAGAGATCGTTACCACATTCACTCCTAATTCCTTGGAAATATCCGGCCTGCTGATCGGGCCGCGTTTTCTTAATATCTCTAATATGTCGATGTTGCGTTTTTCTTTCTCTGAAAGGTGATCTTTAGGGAAATTCATGGCGGGCATTAAACTATTGACTCCTTATTTAAGACGTTAATAAAGTATTTAAAAAAAATTTGGCAATTATTATTATATTTATACTACTAATAAAGTTATAAGTCAAGTATTTTTAATAATTTGGCTCAAATTGCAGGATTATAGAAAGGGCTATTGTACATCAAGTAAATCAAGGCTTCGCTCGACTATACCTGTTGCTGAAACCACCACAAGGTTTATCTCCTTTGTGCCGGGATCGGCATAAGAGGTATCAAATGATAGTTGATCAGAAGAAGGGGTAGATTTTCCGATATTCCCGGACCAAAGATACTCTAAATCCACCTGCATACATCCGCTTTGCATGGCATAAGCAGTAGTAGCAACGGAAACACTCTCAGCTTTACTGATCTTATAAAGACTAGCCCTTAAATCAACTCTGCTCATATCTAAAGCGCTATACTCATCCTTTAAAGAAACATTAAGAAATGTCTTCAGGTTATATTCTAAAGGTTTCCCTTGATCGATTTCGTTAAGTCTCTGGCGGGTAAGAACTACAGTTTCGGAAAGATCCTCCCCTGCTAACTCGAGCAATTTATTGTAATGCTCTTTGGCGCTGGCTGAGTCTCTCTCCCATTGACTAAGTATACCTAATTGATATAACCCTGAGATAACATGAGGAGAAAAATTTATCTCTCTCTGAGCTAACTGATCAAAATACACCCTCCCTGATTTTATGTCTCTTAAGGCATAGGTAAAAATTATTCCCAACTTATAAAGCACTCTATCCTTATAAGCTGTTTTAGGATAACGCATCAGCAGATCGATGTAATTATCTTTTGTCTTGAGGTAATCTTTTGCCTTTTCCAGATTATAAGCGCGCAGATAAAGTAGCTCTTGATCAAAGGCTTCTTCTCCGCCCAGTTGTTCTAAATTTCGAAATACCCCCTCGGCGTAATCGGTATCTTTAACACCCTCATCCTTATAGGCAAATAGCCTGGCAACTTCTGACAAGAGATCAATCGCTTGATCTTTGGTCTTTGAATTAATGCTCCTCTCGATACAGACATCGTATATGGCCTGAGCCAAACCTAGATTTCCCTCGTCATAAAAACCCTTGGCAATTTTAGTTAACTCTTCATCTTCTATGTCAGTAGAAGCTATTTTATCCACGTATACCTTATATAACTTCTTCGGTTCCTGCTTTAAACCATAAAGCAAGAATCTATCGGCAACTTCTTTGATCATCAGGATATCAGAGGATTTTTTCGAATGTTCTAAAACAGAACTCATTAAATTGGCCAAAGCTTCCTCTTCAAATGCATCCGCCAGGTCTTTATGGTACTGCCACGAAAGCAGCTCTGAATAAATACGCAGGTCCTCTTGAGGCGTTGTTGCCTTGATTACCTTATCTGTCTTGGTAACTATATCATTCCTGTAGTCATTGCCTTTATTAAAATACTCGTCCCAAAGCTGCTCCTCCTCCAAATATTTAAGCTGGTGGTAGCGAGTTAAAGCAATATAGTAATCTATATAGGAAGCGATATCCTTATCCTTGCGCCTCTTGGAATTTAAGAGTTCTATAAATTCAGAGTACTGATTATCGGCAAAATATATCTCCTTTTGCTTGTTTAAATCAACTAATCTATCATCTTGCTGAGCGAAGGAGCTGTAAACTGCACTTCGACTTCGCTCAGTGTCCTTCGGCGAAGTACCCTGAGCCTGCCGAAGGGACAGCTGAAAGCTGAAAGCTAACAATAAAAGTAGTCTTAATGATCTCATCTTGATTTTCTGTTTCTGGTTTGCGGCTCTGAGTCAGGGTTCTTCCAGAATTCCCTGATTACATAATAGGCCTTACGGGGAATACGCTTATTTAAACCGTTTTCTAGATCGTCTGATAAAGCCACAATGCCAAACCACTCTTCATTCATATTTTTATTATCTTGCGCCTTTATATCAAAGTAATAACTGCCATTAGACCAGTTTGATCCGGTGTCATGCACTCCCCAGGTATCAGGGCTGCTTTCATTATGCTTCCACCACTCATCAACCCACTCAAACATAGCCCCGCCCAGGCAATTACCAGCACCTTCTTTATTGTTGGCTAAATTCTCATAAACCTGCCTCCACTGTGATTCCAAAAAGAATGCCTGCATGTTCTGATCTTCCTGCATCTTGTATGCATCATAGCAATCTGCGCCAAACTCAGATATTAAAATCGGCTTATCAAAGGCCGCACGCAGGGAATTGAAGAGATTCCCGAAAGTCTTACCTCTATATATAATACAGGCAACCAGATCAACCTCCCCAGAGAACTTATCGGCGAATTCTAATCCAATCAACTCGCCGTTCCCCAGGGCAACAGGATGATTAGAATCTATCTGGTGTATCTCCTTTGCTAAATCATTAACATAGGAATAAAAAATTTCCGCGCGCATTGCTTTTTGCTTCTGCAAATTAGGTTCCTGATCTATCTCTTCCGTTGACCAAGGATTCACTTGCCCCAGGCAGGAATAATTATTCTCATTCCCCAAGATCCACATCAGGATCCCGGGTTGATCTTTATAGTTATTGACCATCTCAATCACTCCCGCTTTAATTCTATCTTGGAAATTTTTATCTCCGTAGAACGGGCAGGGGTATTCCCAGAAACCCAACCAGTGGCCCATGATCGTACGGATCCCGTATAATTCATATAAGTCCTTGATTACCTCTTTTACTGCTTGCGGATCCTTGCCGGGCTGATAAATCCTTATAGTATTAATTCCCATCTCCTGCATTAGCTTGCCATCTACGATCCATGGCTTAGCAGGATCAGACCACCAGTCATATTCATGATTTTTTCCTACGGGCACAGGGTTATAGCAGACTCCTTTTACGACGAAAACCTTGCCTCCCGCAATCAATTGATAATGATCATTCTTAAGTCTTTTAATGTAAACATCGGCTTTTGGCTTTGAGGCCATACCCGTTAGTCCGCCTAAAAATATAAAGATAGCCAAAATAAATATAAATTTCTTCATGTTCTATATAAAAATTTAAGGTTATTAGGAAATTGGGTTATTGGGATTTGGAGATTGGGATATTTGGTTATTAGGCATCTTGCCCAATGTCCCAATTCCCTAATCCCCAAATCCTGATATCCTAATATCCTGATAACCTTTTAGCTGTACTATTTACTCAAACTTAATCTCATCTAGATAGAACGTTGCACCTTCAGGGTTGTTATCAATATTCGCTGACCAGACAAAACCACCGATAATGTAGGACATATCTTTGCCCTTTAGATCGATGGTATATTGTGTCCACTCTTTATTTAAGATCACCGGGCCGATAGCAGCGCTATCTGAATCATAATATTCACCCATGATCCCGCCGACCTTAAACTCTTCGATCCGTTCTTCGCCTTTTTCTCCGCGCGCCCAAAAGCTAAGTTTGGTTGCCTTAGAGATGTCGAAACCTCCGTCTATATCACCCCAGTTGTTAGCTGGATTCTGCCAGAACATCCCTGCCCAACGTGCACCTTGAGTTGCCTCGCCGTTGTAGATTATCTTAATACAAGAGTCTCCCAAATAAGGATCCTCTTGTGAAGCGCCTTGATATTTTAAATCGCCATAATCACCCATCCAACCTGAAGGGATGAAATGGTTATTGATCGAGCCTCTGTCAGCAAAAACATAAAAAGGCATCTTCTCCGCCATCTTTCCTTCCGGCTTCATACTCGGGTCAGCTTCATATTTTACATCATCGATGTAGAATGTAGCGCCTTCAGGATTTAGATCAGCTGTAGTCACCCAGCTAAAACCACCGCTTATAGAGGAAAGGTCATATCCTGCTAGATTGATAGTATATTCTTTCCAGGTGTCGGTAAGTTCAATTGGCCCCATCTCCACTCTTGCTGAATCCGGATATGTGCCATCTATACCACCTATAACAAACTTCTGAATTTTCTCATTGCCATTAGCGCCGCGCGCCCAGAAAGTGAGCTTGGTCATTCCGGTAAGGTCAAAACCACCCTTCTTATTTCCCCAGTTGTTAGCCGGATTCTGCCAATATGCACCTGCCCAACCTTGGCCTTGGACTTTTTCAGCAGAATAAACAAACTCCATACAGGTCTTACCTGAATGTGGATCCTTCATATATTGGTCATTGAGCTTAATGTCGCCATGATCACCCATCCAACCTGAAGGAATATAGTGATTTTCACGTGCGTTCTTATCAAGATAAACCACAAATTCCTTAGGTTTATCCGCTCCCTCTTCTGCCAATACACACATCGGCATTGCCAGAACCAACGCTGTCAAAACTATTGCAAACCTCTTCATTGTTCTACTCCTCCTTTCTACTTCCACAGCTTTTTGTACATATAGTATACACTACGAAGCTGCCTAAGAAAAGGGCTTATTTTACCCTCTCCCTGGCCGCATACTCCAAGCCACTCCTCATGCATATAGCCGTCAGGAAACGGCCCGGCCCATAGGCCTTTGGTATCATGCATAGCCGGCTCATACCCCTTCCACCATTCATCCAACCACTCGAATATAATTCCGCCTATAGCATTACCCGAGCCTCCCTGGAAGGCCATATTATTGCGAATATCATCCCAGGAACCCCGATGATATTCTGCCTGAAACTCCTCTGCTTCCTCCTCCTTATCTTCGGCATAAGCCGGACAACCGAACTCAGTGATAAAAGCAGCTCTGCCGGATTCCTCTTTTACACTCCTCCAGAACCTGCCAAATCCATACTTACCGCGATAGGCATTAGTGCCGAATATATCTATGTCAGGAGCATGCTTGCCAAATTTATCTAAGTATAGAATATCTCCGCTGCATATAGCCACCGGACGACTAGGATCTATAGATTTGATCACCTTTGCTGCCTGATTAGCAAAGCTGAAGAATGCATCCGGTTCTTTATCGGCATTACAGGCATATCCGTAAACATTCTCATTCCCTAACAACCAAAATAATATATAAGGCTCATCCTTAAACTCCAATATCATATTGGTTACCGACTGGATCATATTTCTCTTATGTTCTTCATTATTATAATCAGTGCCCGGGCTCCAGGGCGCGCCGGAACCTAAGGCATACTTACCTAAAAAATCACCCATAATCGTCATGATGCCGTAATTCTCATAAAGATCCCTTAAAACCTGCTTATTAACTTTCTCCGGATGATGATAAACCCTGATTGTATTTATGCCCATCTCTTTCATCAACTGAAAATCACCAACGGGTTTTTCATTATCATCCTGCAGGTTATTTCTATTCTTATCCACGAAAGCATCATAGGGCCCATCAATTTTACCATTATTATTAAAATCCTCCTCCATCCAATTGCCCAGAGTCCCATCGTCAGGAGACTGGCCTACTTTGGTAGGAGAATAAGTAACGCCTCTGATCATATACGGTTTATCATCTACGATTAACTGCCAATCACCGTTCTCATATTGGAGGAGATGAGTTTTTCCTGTTCCCAATCTGCTCTTTACTTTACGCGAAGGCCTTCTGAATCTCTCTCTTAATCTATCCCAGAAACTAACCCTCTGGAATCTTCCCGGATCGGCAATTGTCATATCATTAGAGACATCGTTATCATAACCATTGACGATCTTTATATCAGCATCCACCAGTTTATATCCTAACTGGGGGTTGCGGCGCAGGAGATATTGTATTTTGGCGATTGCCGCCTGGCCCACATACCATGGCGTATGCCAGTAAGTCCAGCCGTACGCTCCGGGGAAATGCACCGCTATAGAATAATAGCATTTGATCGCATGTTTGATTAAGCCGGCTTTTTCAAGGATTAATCCGGTATAGAATAATCTCACTCCCGGCGGCTCCGGCGCAGTCGCCCATTTAAAGAAAGCAGCCTGCAGATCGGGTGATTGCATAAAATCCCAGTGAGAACCTTTGAGCCGCTTATTTTTCATCACCTCTTTAAACTTAGGGTTCCATCTTACGGAAGTAGTATTCGGATGGATGCCCTCGCCCACCGCACGCATCAAAGCTTCCTGGTCTTTGAGGACATACGTATAATCCTTTGTCCCCGTACCTTGGAATTCACCGTACTTCTCGTAATCTACAAAATCTTCCAAACCTTTGTCATATAAAACTAATTTCGTAGGAAGCTGGCTGACCTTGATCTTCTTTTCTTCTTCTATCTCGATTGAACCGGTCTCAAGTTTCTGGATACTTTGCTTGGCGGCTTGAGAGAGCTGCCAAAACCAACCGCGCGGATCCCAGGCTTGAGCATAAGAATATTTATCAATGACTAGCTGGAAGATCTTTTTTGCCTCCTCCAACTTCTCCTGCCGCATATAGGATTCGGCCTGGATAAAATAAGCTGTAGCCACATCATTAAGTATCTGTACTGCTTCAATCTCTTCTTTATTCTTAGGCAGCTCAGTTAAAGAAGCCTGCTCTTTATCCGCCCTCTCCTTATATAGGTCGATCAACTGTTGGGTATATTTAAAAGTCGCTTCGATTTCTCTCTTACCATGCACTTCCCAGGCTTTAGTGATCAGCTCACCTGAAGAAAGCTGTTCTTCTGCAATAGAACTGTGTAATGTGTAATGTGTAAGGTGTAATGCAAAACAAATTAAACTTAGAATAGCTATTTTACACATTACACATTTAACATTACACAATTTTTTCATCCTACCACAGCTCCTGCAGTAACGCCCTTGACAATATACTTCTGCATTAATAGATAGACGATTATTATAGGTAAGGCAGTTATGGTTAAACCCGCCATTAAGAGCGGATAGTTAGTTACGAACTCCCCCTGAAATGTCTGGAGAGCAACCTGTAAAGGCATGAATTTTCTGGAATCAAAAATAATCAACGCCAGAATATATTCATTCCAGACATTCAATGCATTAAATACCACCACTACCGCCAAAACCGGTTTTGCCAAAGGCAATGCTACGTGCCGCCACATCCCAATTTTAGAACAACCGTCAATCCTGGCAGCATCCTCTAACTCTTTAGGCATCTTGTCAAAGAATGTCTTCAATAAAAATATACTCGTTGATAACCCTACATTAATCATACACAAAATATAGCCAATCGGCGTATTCCTCAGGTGCAGCTTATTCAGTAGAACATATAAAGCAACGAAACTTCCCGGGATAGGTATCATCATCGCTGCCATAAACATAATGAACATGATATTTCTCCCCGGAAAACGAAAACGCGAGAAGGCATAAGCAGCCATTGAGGAAATCAGGACTATCCCGATTACTACCGCGGTCGTATATAATACGCTATTTAAGAAGTGCCGGCCGAAGCCTCCCTCCTGCCAGGCAAGGATATAATTCTGAAAATGAAACTCCCTGGGAATCAGAGAAATACTGCTGAATATCGTCTCCT
>JAHIZC010000232.1 GCA_018814745.1 Candidatus Omnitrophota bacterium | reverse complement strand
TCAGTACGGAATTTCCCCTTCTCGATCAACTCCTGGAGGTCCTGATTAGTAGCAGCAATTACCCTAACATCCCCTTTTCTAGTCTTTGTGTCGCCTACCCGCTCAAACTCCCCCTCCTGCAAGACTCTTAATAACTTCACTTGCAAGGCCGGGCTGAATGCATCAATCTCATCGAGAAATATCGAACCTCCGTCTGCCAACTCAAAACGGCCGATCTTATCCCTTATCGCACCGGTAAAAGCACCCTTAATATGGCCGAAGATTTCACTCTCCAGCAATGTCTCAGTAAGCGCTCCACAACTGACCTCGACAAACGGCTTTCCCCTCTCCTGCTCATTGTAGTGATGTATCGCCTCAGCGATCAGGCGCTTACCCGTTCCGCTTGCCCCGTGGATCAGAACAGTCGCCCGGGTAGCGGTGATTGCATCGATCAGATTATATATCTTCTGCATCTTCTCATCGCAACCAACGATATTATAGAAACGCTGCCTTTGCGTGGCAGAGAGTTGTTCTTTAAGCATGATGTTCTCTTCTGTCAGTTTACGCTCTTTGACAATCCTTTCGATGATGATCTTGATTTCGCTATCAACGATCGGTTTGGTTATATAGTCGTAAGCCCCCTCCCGCATTGCCTCAACTGCGCTTTCAATGCTGGCGTAACCTGTCATGAATATTACCGGCGTGCCCGGGCTGGCTTTCTTGATTCCCTTTAATAACTGGAGTCCGTTCATCTTAGGCATCCTTATATCGGATATGATTACATCTGCCTCATAGGTCTTAAGCAGCTCTAATGCTTCTTTGCCGTCCTTAGCAGTGCTTACGGCATAGCCGGAAAGCGTCAATAATTCGCTTAAAGAACCCCTCACCAGAGACTCATCATCCACCACCAGTATATGTCTACCGTTATACTTAGAATTACCCATTTTCTAAATGTTTTACCGGAATGAGAATACTAAACTTGCTTCCCTCTCCGGGTGAACTTTTTACTTCAATCCTTCCCTCATACTTATTGATAATCTCGCGGCACATAGATAACCCCAGCCCTGTGCCTTCATTTACATCTTTAGTAGTAAAGAAAGGTTCGAATATATGATTCATAATGTCATTGGGAATACCTGAACCGCTGTCTTTAAAATCTACCCTCATATTCAGGTCATCTATATCTGCAGTGATCTCCAACTCTCCTGCGCCGGGCATGGCGTCCAAAGCATTCTTTATAATATTGAGCACCACGTGCTGAAAGCCCAAATCCAATATTCTCGGCATCTTCTCTTTATACTTTTTAATGATTTTTATATTTTCTTTCAATTTGCCGTTTAAGATATCTAGGGAATCTTCTACCAGCCGCTCTACATCAACATACCTCTTAAAGTTGAAACTATTGGAGTTGACCTGATGCGAAAATTCCAGGAGCGAACGCGTAATATTCGCTATACGGTTCAGTCCCTTCTTCACCTCTACTAGATATTCCCTGGCAATAGAATTATTATCGATATGTTCGAGCAATATATTGGTATAGCGGATTATTCCGTCAAGAGGACTATTAATCTCATGTACAACTCCTGCGGCGAGTTTTCCCACAGAGGCATATTTTTCTAATGAAGAATTTTTTTTGTTAAGCTTCTCTCTTTCATGGTTCAGTTCTGATGAACGAAGAAGATGCTCCACGATTGTAGAAGCATATCGAGCTAAAATACTGGCAAATTCCAGATCTCTATGATCAAAAGGCTCCCTGGTCTTTTTATCGGTAATATTGATCAGGCCTATGATGCCTTTGTGGTTTATCAAAGGAATAGAGATAAAGGATTTGGTGTAATAGTGATTGAATCCGTTTCTTTTGAAGCGCTCATCTTTATCTATATTATCCACTAGGACCGGGGTCTTCTGCTGGGCGATCTTACCGGATATCCCATCCCCTACCTTCTTTCTCAATCCACCCAGCTCTAATTTCTGCGAGTTATAAAATGAGTCTAAAACCAACTCATTCTTACTCTCATCAAATAAGAATAAGGAGCCACAATCCGCACTTACGGCCGACATTATCTCTTTAAGCGTATCATTTAAAAAATCCCTTAATAAAACATTTGCCTCTTTCATTTCTTATCTATCTCCTTCAGTAAGTCCGTGGCTGTGTTGGTTAATTTACTCTGCGGATACTCCTCTATTAACTTCTCTATCATTCCCCTTGCGCCAGATTTATTCTTTAATTCGTTTTTATAAATTAAAGCAGTGTTAAGATAGATACTATCCAGATTAACTTTTCCTTTATATTTATCGATGATTATATTGAAACTATCTATCGATTTGTCCCACTCTTTTAAAGCCATATAGCAGCGGGCCACCAGATTATAAACACTAAACCCTATAAGTGAATCCTCATGTTTTCCTGCCAAAGTTTTGTAATGAACGGCTGCTTCTCTGTAAGCGGCGTTCATTTTATCAGGCTGATATTTAATCTTATAATATTGCGCTATATATAAAGGCACATCAAATCCTTTTTTTGTTAAAGGATATTCTTTTATGATCCTTTTATAATGATTGAGTGCCAAGCCCCATTTATCCTCTAATTCATAAGATTTCCCTACTAAAAATAAAGCTTCCGAAGATACAAGCTTTGAATCGCTATAAACATCGATTATTTGCCCTAACCTAGCCCTCCCTTTGTCATACTGTTTTTTTACTAAATAAAGGCTGGCAATTTTAAATTGTGCATCTACAGATAGGTCATTTTCATGATATTTTTTGCTGAAGGCGTCTAATAGTTTAACTGCTCTCTCTAATTCAAAGGGCGGTGATGCGTGAGGATTATTAAAAATGCTATCAGCGGATTTCTTTGCTTTCCAATAATTTTTCTCAATGCTGTATTGATCATTGGCGCATCCTGCGAGAAGACAGGCTAATAAGATAACCACAATTATATTTTTAAGATTTTTCATTTTTCAGATCGTTGGAGATAAAGCAGCGTGGTTGAAATAGTTATTATAGGGTCTATGAATAAAGAGTTAAGTACGATGCCAAAGATAGAAATTACCAGGATCATTTCAGGAAAGATTTTGTTTATTATAAATATGTTGTTTAGCCCAATGAAGATTATGGGGAAATATACAAGCATGGGAAGGCCTACTAATAATAGTGTAGGTATTAAGAACCTTCTAAAAAATGCGCATCCGCTAATTATGGATTTAAATAAACTCTTCCTCCCTATCAATAAAAAAGGTATTGCATACACGAAAACTGCCTGGATTAATAAGGCAATAATAAAATTTAAAAATAATAAGATCGGCCCCAGCCAGATTTGCGGCTTTAAAAATAAAAGCCGGGTATGACCGGACATGAAATACTTGAACAAGCCGAGGTTGGAAAATTTAGTTAAAAAATAAAACAAAAAAGTAACGATTGCAAGTATTACAAATAAAGATACATACCTTTTAAGAGCAGATAAAAGCGATGCGCCAATTGAGGGTTTCCGATTATTGTAAATATCGTTAACCACCAGGACCGCTGCCCCGCTTAAAAAAGAGCCAAAAAACATCGCTAAAAACATCTTGGAGATTGAGGTCAGCTTAGGTA
>JAHIZC010000231.1 GCA_018814745.1 Candidatus Omnitrophota bacterium | reverse complement strand
TCTTCTTTGATATCTTTGGGCAAAAGAAGCAACATCCCCCGCTCGGAAATATTATCTATCTTTTTAATTTTGATTTTTTCCCGGTCTGATAGTCTGGCCATTTCTACCCTGAATCCCTTTAGAGGCTGCAACCTGATACACCTTCTCCTCTCCATAACCACCCTATCTCTGCCTTCCCGTTTAGCTTTGTACAAAACATCATCGGCGACTTTTATTAGATCTTTTACGGTAGTTGCATTATAGGGAAATGATGCCACTCCCGCACTAAAACGTAGCGGTATATTAATTTCTTGCTTTAATCTGCCGGAAGTAACTTTGGTTTCTAAAAACCTGCTCTTAATTCGCTTTAATACTACCTGAGCCGCATCAGCTCCTAATTGGGGAAGGATAATCAAAAACTCCTCCCCTCCGTATCTACCGACTACATCCATACTCCTCACGCTATTTTTTATCACATCGGCAAAAGCTACTAAGACATCGTTACCCAATAAATGGCCGTATTTATCGTTTATTTTTTTAAAGTAATCAATATCGATTAAAATTATCGTGAATTCTTTAATCAAGCGCCTACTACGGGCGATTTCTTTTTCTAAAAAATCGATTATCCAGGTATAATTTATACATCCGGTGAGTGCGTCATGATAAGCCAGATATTCGATTTTATGGCTTAATCTTCTTTGTGATTCCGCAAGATAGCCTATAATAATCCCGCTTAAGAAATAAACCACAAATCTAAAAGGAATACCGACAATAACTAGATCACCCGCCGGCCACTCCCTATAGATACTAACCTCGAAAATAAAGATCAATGCGGACAATGCCGCAGTAACTATTCCTCCTTTTAGACCATACCAGAATCCTGCCAGAGAAATCAAAAGTATATACAAATATCCTAAAGAGATGCCGAAAGCTTTTACTGTCTGCCTTAAAATCAAAAAGCAGAGAAGGCAAGCTGTCAAAAAACACAAACGAAAAGTTTTCGAAGCCAGAATCTCCGGTATATGTCCGTGTGCCTTCAAATATTCTTTCTTCTGCATTAGTCCTCTTTACTATACTATAATTATACCTCTATAAAATAAAGATCCCAAGCACTTTTCTGCTTGGGATTAAAAATTATCGCTTGATCTTTTTATCGTAACTTTAGGAATATTTTATAATGTTTCAGCTCGCTTCTGTAATTCTATAATTTTAGTTGAAATTAACTTATCAAGGATCCTTCTTTCGATAAACCCGGCAATTTTCCTATCTGCCGAGACGACAGGAAGACATTCTAAATTATATTTATCTAAAATCTGTTTTGCCTCAGAGAGCATGCTTTCTTCAGAAATAGTAGTTACCGATGGTTCTGCAAGATCAGCGGCCAGAAGTAAACCTGTATCGGCTTCCGTAAGTGTATTCTTTATACTGTCAACGCTGATAATCCCGGTTAGCTCTTTATTCTGATTTATCACCGGGTAGTATAAATTAGCGGTTTCTGTAAAAAGGATTATAATTTCATCTAAAGGTGTATTTTCGTATACCAGTGGAGGATTTTTATCCATTACATCTTTGGTCTTGGTGCTATACAAAAAGTCTTCTTCTGTGATATTTAATCCTACCTCTTTAGCTCTGGTAACTGCCAATTTTACAAAAAAAGGACCTATCAGTTCTAGAATAAAGACTGTGGATGTTATAATCACAACTATCGCATTGCTAATCTCACCCGGGAAATAATTACTCGCTAAAATAGAAAGGCCGACCGCTACACCTGCCTGGCTAAAAAGGCACAGGGGAAGATATTTTTTAACTGATTCCGCCGCCCCGGAAACTCTAGCTCCTAAATTTGCTCCCAACATCTTACCCGCGCTTCTACCGATAAGATAAACCACTGCAAGCAATATAACCGGTAACGTCATGTGGCTGATATTTAATTTTGCCCCGACAAGAACAAAGAAAAGAACATAAATCGGCGGTGTAAACCCTTCTAATATTTTGAAGGTCTCCTCCCCTTTGCGCGAAATAGAATTAGTTATAACTACCCCTAATGTCATAACTGCTAACAACATATCAACATGAATCGTAACCGCCAGGCCCAATACCAGCAGAACCGTCCCTAAAGAAAAGGCAAGGATTCTCTGCTTCTCGGAATATTTCTGAATAAGCCTATCAAGTATAAGGCCCGATAAAATTCCTATCAATATTGATAACCCGATCTCATATATCGGATGAGTAAATATTCTCAGCGCATTCTCCTGCATCCTGCCGCTTAAAACACCGGCAATACTGGAAGCAAGCGCAAAAAGTAAAAGAGCTAAGGCATCATCCATTGCTACAATTCCTAATACCATTCTCGTTAGAGGCCCTCTGGTCTTATATTCCCTAAGCACCTCTGTCGTTGCCGCAGGAGCAGTGGCTGAGGAAATCGCGCCCAGCAATAAACCAAGCGAACATGCTATCTTCCAATCCCCCAACAACCATGTCCCCACTACGCTAACAAGTAAGGAAACTGCAATAAATGAGCCGATCCCTTCGAATAGCAGGATGTTTATGAACTGCCTTCCTTGCTTTATTAAGACATCCTTCCTCAGTTCTCCACCGATCATAAATCCAATCAACCCCAGCGCAAAATAACTAAACGGTTCTAAGCTCTTGATTGTTTCATGATCAATAATCTTAAGTCCGGACTCGCCAATTATAATTCCTATAGCTATATACCCTACAACCTGAGGAATTCTTAATTTCTGGAAGAATCTCCCTCCTACTGTTCCGCCGAATAAAGCCAGGCCTAAAAGTAACAGTATGTGTAAATGGGGGATGTGTATATTGCTGAAGATATTATTCATAACCAGCCCTTATCCTGCCAATAAGCATATTCTTCGGGCCACTCGTCTTTTCTTAATTGGATCAGCTCCTTAAAGTGATCACGGCTCGCTTCGATGATCTTCATCTGATCACTAAATACTTTCTTAGCTTTTATATCCTCTACTAGTTTCTTTCCTAACTGATAAGCCTGATCGATCTTCTCTTCTACGCTGCGCTCGCAAGCAGCAACCCCTCCGGAAAACTGCGCGCCGCAGATATGAGCATAATGTTTTATGTAATCTAAGACCTGTTTGTCCTCTCCGCTGCCGGAAGAAATCACCCCTGCTACGTATTTATCCATAAGCCGTTTACAGTGAATAAAGTGAGTTGACCTGTCAAATAGCGCCTTCATCAAAGCTGTGACCTGATTTATATAGTTAGGTGAAGCTAAAATAATCCCATCTGCTTCAATCATTTTATTCAGGATCGCGGGAATACTATCATCCTCCGTACACTGCAGGATTTTCTTGTGGCATGCCTGGCAATGCTGACAGAAACATAAATCCTGATCCGCCAGATGAATCACCTCTGTATCTGCCCCTGACTCACTGGCCCCCTTTAAAACCCCTTTAGCCAAAAGAAAAGTTCTGCTCTCTTCCAATCGTGGACTCGATGTAATAAGTAGTATTTTCATTCTTTATCTTTTGTAGCAGTATTATACCACTCCCACCCAAAACCCCAAGCGTTTTCCCTAGTTGAAATTTTATACCCAAAGGGTCTTTTCGGCTTTGTCTTGCGCGCACTGTAGCTATTACTCATAACAAACGAATCTGTCGGTCTTTTTCGCTCAGGTCGATTTTTATAC
>JAHIZC010000230.1 GCA_018814745.1 Candidatus Omnitrophota bacterium | reverse complement strand
CTGGGAACTGTTTTTATCTATACCGATTACACCGTACCCGTGAAAGAAGTCCGTAATGAATTAACGCGTATTCTGGAAAACAACTCAAAGTGGGATAAAAAGGTCAATGTGCTGCAGGTTACCAATGCTACTGAAAAAACAGTTGAACTGCGAGCGTTGATGAGCGCAGTGGATTCTCCTACTGCCTGGGTCTTACGTTGTGAAGTTAGAGAAAAGCTTCTGGAGTTTTTGCAACAACGCTTCCCGGAATGTTTACCGCGGATACGCATTGAACTGAATAAGGGAGTATCGAGTTAATGAAGCGTAAAGAGACAACTAAAAAACAACTAATTAAGGTGATAGATTCTTTGCAGAAGCAGGTAAAAAAGCTTGGGAAGCTGGGGTTTAGACTAAAACACAAAGAGGAAGAATTAATGGAATTCGATAAAACTCTTGATGATCGGGTGAATACACGCACGTCCGCAGAAAGAATTGTTCATAGACAACTTCATAAAGAGATTGAGCAACGAAAGCAATCAGAGCGAGTAATTCGGGATACTCTTGAATACGCCAATAGCATTATAAATACTGTACGTGAATCCTTGATCGTTCTGGATGCGGATTTAAAGGTAATATCAGCCAGCCGCTTCTTCTATCGAGTTTTTAAGGTGAAACCGGAAGAGACCGAGGGGCAAAATATCTATGATTTAGGAAATCGCCAATGGGATATTCCGAAACTGCGGGAGTTGCTAGAGTGCGTTCTTCCAAATGCGACAAGCTTTGATGACTATGAGGTCGAACATGATTTTCTTGGTATCGGCAAGCGAATAATGCTCCTGAATGCCCGTGAAATTTATCAAAAGGCCAACAGCACAAAGCTTATCTTGCTTGCCATCGAGGATATTACGGCGCACAAGGAAGCAGAAGAGAAATTAAGAACGTTGGCTAGCCACGATGAACTCACAGGCTGTGTAAATTTCAGAACGATAATGGAGCTTTTAGAGAGTGAAATCGCCCGCTCCAAACGCCATCAAAAAACATTCAGTATAATTATGATAGATATCGACCATTTGAAAAGAATAAATGATAAACATGGTCATCTGGCAGGCAATGATATCTTGATAGCCTTTGCCAACATTATTAAAAATTGTGTCAGGAGCATAGATATTGTAGGCAGATATGGGGGCGATGAGTTTATAGTCGTCCTTCCTGAAACAGATTCGCAACATGCTTTAGTGGTTTTAGAGAGAATTAGGAATGATTTCAACCGGACAAAGATAACCTCGCCGCACGTAGAAAATGCAAGAGAGATCACATTAGAATTTAGTGCAGGAGTAGCAATTTTCCCACACAATGCAAAAGACATTAAAGAATTGATTTGGGTTGTAGACAGCGCTTTGCTTCAAGCTAAGCAAAAAGGGAAAAACCAAGCGGTTTTAGAAAGGAGAGGGTCAATACGGCTTAACCCCATGCCGAGCACCAGAATAGAAATAGTCGATTCTTCTAGTAAAAATGTTAAAAACCTCAAGATAGGCAATATCTCTAAAGAAGGCATGTTGCTGCTTTCAACTCAGGACATTCTCGATGAAGAACTTTTATGTCGTATGCATTGTCCTAAAGGTGGGTCCCCATTTGAGCTGACTTGTAAAGTGAGATATAAAGGTAACGGAAAGAATAACCTGTATCGAATAGGTGTTTATTTTTTAGAGATGCCGGAGAGCATTAAAGAGAAGTTGTTAAATTGTATTAAGGAGGCATCATAATGAAACCAAAAAACATTGTCTTGATTATTCTGGGAGTTTTACTTCTTGTTGTTTTACTCCAAAACACACAAGTTGTTTCTGTCAGATTCTTGTTTTGGAAACTTAGCATGTCTCGAATTATACTTTTACCGCTCTTTATGCTTACCGGCTTTATAATAGGTTTTTTTGTAGGGAAAAAGTCGAAGGATTAGAAACGGGGTATAGAAATGATTAAAGTTAAATTTTTGGGAGCCGCAAGAAACGTTACAGGTTCACGTCATCTAATAGAGCATAATGAGGTACGCATCCTAGTTGATTGTGGCCTTTATCAGGAAAGAGAATTTCGTTCACGAAACTGGGAGAAATTCCCTATAAGCCCTTCGAGCATAGATTGTGTAGTGCTGACCCATGCTCATATTGATCATTGTGGATATTTACCGAAGTTGGTTAATGACGGTTTTAAGGGAAAGATATATTGTACTCATCCAACGGCAGAGATAGCAGAAATAGCCTTATTGGACGCAGCACAGTTGCAGGAATACGATGCGGAATTTAAAAGAAAGCGTCATATAAAAGAAGGAAGAAAAGGGTCTTATCCTGAGGCTCCTCTCTATACTGTGGAAGACGCAAAACGCGTACCTCTCCTATTTAAAAAGGTGCACTACAAAGAAAAATTTAATATAACAAAAAACATTACCGGAACTTTTTATGATGCAGGCCATATATTAGGCGCTGCCATGGCCGAATTGAGTTTTATTGAGGGAAATGATGTAAAACGAGCGGTCTTCTCAGGCGATATCGGCAGGTGGGATAAGCCCATTCTGTGCGATCCGCATATGTTTAATGAGGCAGATTATGTGTTTATGGAATCTACTTATGGCAATAGAAGTCATGGGGATAGCGGCACATGCTCGCAGGATTTATCTAAAATTATTAATGAAACCGATAAGAGAGGCGGCAATATCCTAATCCCCACTTTTGCCATAGAGAGGGCTCAGGAACTACTCTATTGTATGTCGAGGCTTCTTAAGAATGACGAAATTCCCAGCCTTATGACATTTTTGGATAGTCCAATGGCAATTGATGTAACAAAAGTCTTTAAAAAATATCCAAATTATTTTGATGAAGAAGCCAAGGCGCTCATTGAAAAAGGCGATGAGTTGTTTAACTCCCCACTTTTAAAGACTACACAAAGCGCGCAGGAGTCAAGGGCAATCAACCATGTCAAGGGAACAGCTATAATTATGGCCGGATCAGGTATGTGTACCGGAGGACGGATTAAACACCACTTATTACGTAATCTAAATAGACCTGAGAGCACTATCCTTTTTGTTGGCTATCAGGCTAAGGGAACTTTAGGGCGTGAAATTCTTGGCAGACCCTCAAAGGTAAGAGTACTGGGACAAAATGTCTCGGTTAGAGCTCGAGTCGAGAAAATAAACGGGTTTTCAGCCCATGCGGACAGAGAAGAGCTTTTACGATGGGTAGCAGGATTTAAAAAACCTCCGAAAAAGGTCTTTGTAATACATGGTGAAGATACAACGGCTGAAGAATTTGGTGAAACGTTAAGGGGTAAGCTGACGAGTGAAATCATAGTTGGAGAGTATTTGAAAGAGTATGTATTGTAATTTCGTATATTCATAAATTCCGTTACAAGCTTAAACCAGAAACAATAGTGGAGGGTGCTATGGCAAAAGCTGTGGTAAAAACCAAAGCAACTCTAACCAAGGATCTTTTGGGTAGAATGAATAAGTATTGGCGCGCGGCGAATTATTTGTCAGTAGGGCAGATTTATCTTCTCGATAATCCCTTGCTCAAAGAGCCTCTTAAAAAGGAGCATGTTAAGCCTAGATTGTTGGGGCATTGGGGGACTACTCCAGGGCTCAATTTTATTTACGTCCATCTTAACAGGATCATAAGAGAAAATGATTTGAACATGATCTACATAATTGGTCCGGGCCACGGCGGACCAGCAATAGCGGCAAACACCTATCTCGAAGGATCATTCAGCGAGTTTTATCCTGATATTTCACTTGACGAGACGGGACTTCAAAGAATGTTCAAGCAATTTTCTTTTCCCGGAGGTATCCCGAGCCACGTAGCGCCTGAAATGCCGGGCTCTATTCACGAAGGCGGGGAGCTCGGATATGCCTTATCGCACGCCTACGGTGCCGCGTTTGACAATCCGGATCTGATAGTTTCATGTGTGGTAGGCGATGGTGAGGCAGAGACCGGTCCTCTCGCGGCTGCATGGCATTCGAATAAATTTCTGAACCCGG
>JAHIZC010000229.1 GCA_018814745.1 Candidatus Omnitrophota bacterium | reverse complement strand
GGGAGTTAAAATACTTAAGTCAAAAAAAATTGATTTGGTATTATTAGATATGAAAATGCCGCAATTAAGCGGCATTGATACCTTAAAGAGGATGAGAGAGATCTCTCCTAAGGTAAAAGTAATTATGCTTACTGCTCTTGAGGACCCGGAATTAGATAGACAGGCCAGGCATGAAGGCGCAACCGGCCTGATGAGAAAATCCTGGGGGATTACTGCAATTTCAAAAATAGTAAATTCTGTGATTGACGAGAACTTAGATGTCTCTCAGGAGGCGAGGAAGCGTATCCTGATTGTTGATGACGACGAGGAGATCTGTATTTTACTCGGAGATTTTTTGAAGAAAAAGGGTTTTAGTCCGATTATCACCAGAAGTGGTGAGGAGGCTTTAGAGAAGGTGAAAAGCGAGCGGCCGATAATCGTTCTCCTGGATATGAATATGCCCGGCATGGATGGCCTTATGGCTTTGAAGAAGATCAAAGAGGCTAATGAGGCAACGGGTGTAATCGTTATAACCGGCTCGGGAGATGAAAATATCGCACTCGAGGCGATGAAGTTAGGCATTTATGATTATCTGATCAAGCCGGTTAACTTGAATTATCTGTTATTTTCTCTGATCAGCAAAATTATCCTAAGGAGTGCATAAAACATGGTAGCACTTATCGGTTTATTGGCTGTTATTCTTTTATCTATAGTGGTTATCAGGATCGGCGCAATCGCCTTAGAACTTACCGGCCTCTCTCCCGAGATAGCTTCTTTTCAGGCCCAATCGGCATTTTCCGGAGTAGGGTTTACGACTGCTGAGTCTGAAGCAGTAGTCACTCATCCTGTAAGAAGGCGGATCATCCGTATACTTATCCTTTTCGGCAGCGCGGGAGTTACTACTTCGGTTGCAACCTTAGTTTTGACTTTTGTCGGAGAAACGGGAAGAGATATGTTAATCAGGGGAGCGCAATTAATTTCCGGCGTACTTATCATTTATCTGATTGCGCGCTCAAAACATTTATACCTGTTGATGAGAAAAATAATCAGAAAGGCGCTGGAGAAATGGACGTCCCTGAGGATTTTTGATTATGAGCAGATACTAGGTTTCAATGAAGGTTATATTATCTCAAGGATTACTGTTAGAGGAGACAGTTGGCTGGTTGATAAGAAGTTAAGCGCATTACGATTAGATAAAGAAGGAGTGCTTATCTTAGCTATTTACCGTAAGGTAAATAAAAAAGAAACTTTTATCGGAGGGCCTACCGGAGATACAGTGATTAAAGCAAAGGATGTTCTAATCTGCTATTCCCGTCAGGATATCAGTAAATCATTCGCCAGAAATCCAGATGAAGTATCTAAAGAGAGAACTTAATCTTTTAGGCGTTTTTTGTATAGCCTCTGGAGCAATGATCAGCTCCGGATTATTTATTTTACCGGGCTTGGCTTTTGCTAAGGCAGGGCCGGCGGTAATCGTAGCTTATCTGCTCTCCGCTGCTTTATGTATTCCTACTCTATTAAGTACGGCTGAATTGACCACTGCCATGCCGCGTGCAGGAGGAGACTACGTTTATATTATGAAAGGTTTTGGTCCTGTAATCGGAACAATGGCAGGTTTTAGCAGCTGGTTTTCTCTGAGTTTAAAAGCGGCATTTGCACTGATCGGGATGGGTGCGTATTTAACTCTATTAACTAATTTACCCCTGAATACCATTGCTTTATTTTGCTGCTTATTCTTTATCTTATTAAATTTAATCGGGGTTAAAGAAGCAGTGAGATTTCAGGTAATATTAGTGATTGGCCTGTTAGTAGTACTTTTTACCTATGTGATATTAGGTTTTAAGGAAGTCAATCCCTCAAATTTCCATCCGTTTTTTCCAGAAAAAATAGACTCAGTATTTACCACAGCTAGTTTTGTTTTTATCTCTTATGGTGGTTTAACTAAAGTAGCGGCTTTAGCTGAAGAAGTAAAGAATCCGGGGAGGAATCTACCTCTAGGGATGTTTCTTTCGTTGTTAGTTGTAACTATTATATATGGTTTGGTGATTTTTGTGACTGTGGGAGTCCTAGATCCTCAAAACCTAAGAACTACACTTACTCCTATATCTGACGGAGCAGGGGTATTCGGCGGCGATCTACTGAGGATAATTGTCAGCATAGGAGCTTTTTTAGCATTTATTTCAACAGCCAACGCAGGGATTATGGCTGCTTCCCGGTATCCCCTGGGGATGAGTAGAGATAAGCTGCTGCCTCGCCTTTTCCAGGAAATAAGCCCGACATTTAAGACTCCTTATGTTTCTATTCTCTTTACCGGGTTGTTTATGGTTGCGGTTATTTTACTATTGAGATTAGAACTATTAGTTAAAGTTGCATCCAGTATTCTAATTATATTGTTTTTATTGGCAAATCTGACCTTGATTCTATTTAGGGAGAGTAAAATCTTAAGTTACCGGCCGAAGTTCCATGCACCGCTTTATCCCTATCTACAAATTATAGGTATATTCGGAGGGTTATTTCTTCTGATTGAAATGGGGTCGTTTGTAGTGTTTTTAACAATTATATTTCTCTTATTAGGATTAGCCTGGTATAAAATTTACGTGCAGAAAAGGGTCTCTGTAGATTCGGCTCTTATATATGCTCTGGAGAGATTAGTATCAAAGGATAAAGAACTGACTTCAGATACTATTTTAGTGGAATTAAAGGATATTGTCGTTCGAAGGGATGAGTTGGTAGAAGATAAGTTTCACAGGCTTATTGAGGAAGGAAAGGTTTTAGATATCGAGGGACCGGTGAAACTTGAAGATTTCTTTAAGCAGTGCTCTGAACTTTTGGCTAAAGAATTAAATCAGCCTTCCAAAATATTATTTCAAAAGCTCATAGAAAGAGAGAATGATACAAGCACGGTTATAAGAAAAGGCCTGGCAATACCGCATATAATTGTACAGGGAGAAAATATCTTCAAAATACTATTAGTTAGAGCAAAGACGGGGATTATTTTCCCCAGTGATCAGATTGTGCATATTGCTTTTGTTTTGGCAGGTTCTCCCGATCAGAGGAACCTACATTTAAAAGTTCTCGCTGCCATAGCTCAGATTACTCAGGATACTGAATTTGACAAGAAGTGGCTTGGTGCTGCTAATTTAAATGAACTAAAAAATGCAGTGCTTTTGGCAAAGAGGCACAGGGATAAGCATTTTTAATAATTAAAGAATTTAGTCTATTTTGTTAGAAGGATAAAATGCAGAAAAAGATCTATTATCATCACACTGATTGCGGAGGCGTAGTTTACTACGGAAAATATCTTGAATTTCTCGAAGAGGCCCGTACTGAATTCCTGGCAGAGAGAGGGGTTCTGATAAAAGAACTGGCGGAGCAGGGCATATTGTTCGTAGTTGTCCGACAGGAGATAGACTATAAAATGCCCGCCTTTTACGCAGATACACTGCGGATAGATACGCAGATTACCAATATTTCTAAGGTGAGTATGGAGTTTAGCTGTCTATTAAAAAATCAGAACGATAAGATAATTTCACAGGCAAAGACAATTCTCGCCTGCGTAGATAAGAATTTAAAACCTAAACCCATTCCAACAGAAATTCGGAGTAAAATTTCCTAATCTTCATAGGGAGGTCTTTGTAGCCGTGCGGAAGGGTGTCCCCCCTATGAGGACGCCTTGTCGTTTATATCTAAAGGTGCCAAATAAAAAATGGAGGTAAGATGGATTTTCTTGAGACAATAAAAAAAAGGAGAAGTGTCAGGGATTATGCTGATAAAAAAATACCCAGGGAAGACCTCCAGAAGTTAGTGGATGCGGCAAGATTTGCTCCTACAGCAAGAGGGGTTGAGCCATGGGAGTTTATTATTATAACCGAAAGAGATCTCCTTAGTAAGTTAGGGGATCTAGCTGAAAATGGTAGGTTTCTATCGGGTGCTGCGGCTTGCATAGCGGTATTTTGTAAAGATACCAAGTATTACTTAGAGGATGGCTCTGCGGCAACTCAGAATATACTCTTGAGCGCAACTGCTTTAGGCATTGGCTCTTGCTGGGTAGCCGGCGACAAGAAGCCTTATTGCAGTCAGGTCAGCGTTATCTTAAATGTTCCTGCGGGTTTTAAACTCGTAAGCCTTATAGCCTTAGGTTATCCTGATTCAGAAGATGCCTTTAAGATTAAAGATAAAAGAAAATTGGATGACCTGATCCATTGGGAGAAGCTTTAAGTTAGAGAAATACTGTGGGTGTGGAGATGAGATATAAGATTAGTTTATTGTTCATTGGTGCTTTATTAATGGTTTATAATTTAGCTTTTTCACAAGATGCGGTTACTTCTGCTACTTACAAAGTAGACTATAAGAGGCAACGTGAGAGAATGGCAGGTGAACAGATTGAAGCAAGAGGAGTTAAAGATAAAAGAGTGGTAGAAGTAATGCGTAGCATAGAAAGAGATAAATTTGTTCCTTCCAAGATTAGGCATTTGGCCTATGAGGACGGACCTTTACCGATCGGTAGCGGCCAAACAATTTCCCAGCCTTATATCGTCGCGTTAATGACTGAACTGCTAGAGTTAAAAGGTAATGAGAAGGTTCTAGAGATTGGTACGGGTAGCGGATATCAGGCGGCGATATTAGGCGAATTAGCGAAAGAAGTGTATACTATCGAGATTCTGCCAGAATTAGCAAGTAGGGCAGAGGCCTTGCTGCGAGATTTAGGTTACAAAAATATTAGTGTCAAACAAGGAGATGGGTATTTAGGTTGGCCGGATTTTGCCCCTTTTGATGCGATAATCGTAACCGCAGCTCCGCCAGAGATCCCCCAGGCTCTAATCGAACAACTAGCTGAGGGTGGACGGATGGTGGTTCCCGTAGGAACCCTGTTCCAGGAATTAAAGTTATTGATTAAGAGCCAAGGAAAATTAATTGAGAAGAATATCCTGCCAGTTAGATTTGTTCCTATGATAAAGGGAGAATAAGCTGCTTTATGTCTAAAAAGGATAATTTGAGTTCTATGATCTTCTTAAGCCGGACAGGATGTCTACTTCCTTCACTAATAGTATTCAATTTCTTCTTTGGTTGGATCTTCTTTGGATTTACTACCTGGTTGCTAATAGAAGGAGTATTAATTTTGCTCTTTTTTCTTAATTCCTATATTCTCATGCGCCGGATTGCTTCTGCGCCAGGCCAGAAGGATGATGTAATAGACGTAGAAGGACGGGTGGTAGACGATAAACAGAAGCTGGAATAAATTATATTGACTTATAATATTTTTATGTTAGCATAGGCACAATTACAAATTAATTTTCTGATAAAAGGAGAAATTTAAAATGGGTAATTTTGATTTATTGTTGTTGGCACCGGTTGGTTCGATAATCGCGTTATTATTTGCCGCCTACCTTGCTTTCTCGATCCTTTCTAAAGATCAGGGGACTCCTAGGATGAAGGAGATTGCTCAGGCAGTGAAAGTCGGATCAAAGGCTTACCTCAAGAGGCAGTATGCAGGAGTAGCTATATTCTTTATTGTAGTTTTTATTATCCTATACATTATGGCATTAAAGAAGTATTTAGTTATTTTTGTGCCGTATGCCTTTCTGACAGGAGGTTTATTTTCCGGTTTAGCAGGATTTATCGGAATGAGCATTGCGACTGAATCCTCTAACCGCACAACCGCGGCTGCAATGAAGAGCCTGAATTCTGGATTGCGTGTGGCTTTCTCAAGCGGTGCTGTGATGGGTTTGGTGGTAGTTGGTTTAGGGCTCCTGGATTTGAGTATTTGGTATTATTTTCTCGATTGGTATTATTCCAGCCACCCTATACCTATAGGAACAGATAAAATCACCGCGATTACTTCTACAATGCTTTGTTTTGGTATGGGTGCTAGTTCTCAGGCTTTATTTGCCAGGGTAGGAGGAGGTATCTTTACCAAAGCAGCTGATGTAGGAGCAGATTTAGTAGGTAAGGTTGAAGCAGGAATTCCCGAGGATGATCCGCGTAATCCTGCGGTTATTGCAGATAATGTAGGTGATAATGTCGGCGACGTAGCAGGTATGGGTGCTGATCTTTACGAGTCTTATGTAGGTTCGATAGTAGCTACTGCAGCTTTAGGTGTAGCCGCTGGTTTAGGAGTGGCAGGCGTAACCGTTCCTATGGTTATGGCTGCGGTAGGGGTTTTCTGTTCTATATTGGGTACTTTTTTTGTAAGAAGCAGCGAAGAAGCAAAGCAGAATGTTTTATTAGCCGCACTAAGAAAAGGGATTTTTGTCAGCGCGATATTGGTCGCAGTAACTTCATATTTTTTAATTAGATTTACATTGGGCGTAGAGAATCTAGGAGTTTATTGGTCGGTGCTCTCTGGTTTGATCGCAGGAGTCTTGATTGGGTTATCAACAGAATATTTCACCTCCAGTAATTTTAAGCCTACCCGTTCTGTTGCAGATGCATCTTTAACCGGCCCGGCTACGGTTATTATCAGCGGTATGTCCGTAGGAATGATGTCGACTTTCTTTCCGGTGATTATTATAGGGATAGCAATTTTAACGAGCTTTTTTCTTTCCGG
The DNA here is from genome assembly GCA_018814745.1 of Candidatus Omnitrophota bacterium. Lineage (GTDB taxonomy): Bacteria > Omnitrophota > Gorgyraeia > Gygaellales > Profunditerraquicolaceae > JAHIZC01. The sequence continues at coordinate 5,379 of JAHIZC010000229.1, read as the reverse complement.
AGGAGCGGCTAATTTCCAGGCCGGCCTTTATGGCGTGGGGATTTCCGCTGTAGGATTATTATCAACATTGGGGATAACTTTAGCCACAGATGCTTATGGACCGGTAGCTGATAATGCCGGTGGTAACGCCCAAATGTCAAATCTACCTCCGGAGGTCAGGAAAAGAACTGATGCTTTAGATGCATTAGGAAATACCACTGCTGCTACAGGTAAGGGATTTGCTATAGGTTCTGCTGCTTTAACGGCTTTGGCCTTGATTGCTGCTTATAGAGAGCAGGTTGCTTTATATGGCAAGGAGATGACTTTAAGCCTGATGAATCCTAATCTCTTGGTAGGTTTATTTCTCGGCGGGATGCTTCCATTTTTATTTTCCTCTATGACCATGCGTGCAGTAGGTAGGGCAGCTGGTAAAATCGTAGTAGAAGTACGCAGGCAATTTAAAGAAATAGTTGGCCTTATGGAAGGGGAGGCAAAGCCTGATTATGCTCGCTGTGTAAAAATTGCTACTGTCGCAGCGCAAAAGGAGATGATTCTACCTTCATTAACCGCTATTATTGCTCCGATTGTGGTTGGTTTACTTATAGGAGTAGAGGCAACAGTAGGGCTTTTAATAGGTACATTGGTATGCGGTTTTGTTTTGGCAATAATGATGGCTAACTCCGGGGGAGCCTGGGATAATGCCAAGAAGTATATCGAAGAAGGTAATCTTGGCGGAAAAGGCTCTTTTGCTCATAAGGCCAGTGTAGTTGGGGATACTGTTGGAGACCCATTTAAAGATACCGCAGGCCCGAGCATTAATATCCTGATTAAACTTATGTCTATGGTCTCCATTGTTTTTACCTCTTTTGTCATCTCTAACACCCTCTTTAAATAACACCCCCAATAAATAGAAGCGTCTTTATACCCAATCGGGAAGCGTCTTCACTCCTGAAGCTAAGGGTGCCCCCTCTGGGGGCACCCTTAGCTTAGGCTCTAAAGACGCTTCTGCTTTGGGTTGGGGACAGGCTTAGCTTTGGCTCCAAAGACGCTTCTAGTAGGGTGTGGGGTGGAGGTTGTATTTTTTTGCTTTAAAGGCGGGGAATAAGCAAGAGTTGACTATAAATCGAGTATATTTTTTGAATATGCAGTAAGAGTATTTCTATAATCGGGTTTTATTAAAGAAGATTTAATCAAGACTTCCGCTTTTTTTCTTAATAAATCAACCTCTCTTTTAGTATAGTCCAACGCTTTTGATTTTATTATAATATTACGTATTTTAGCTAAGTCAGCTTTAGTTACTTTATTTTTCGAAAAAATTCTTTTTATAGTTTTTTTACTTTTATTATCTGAATACTCGTAGGTATACCAGATAAGCAGCGTCTTTTTAGATTCCTGTAGGTCTGTAAGAGTAGATTTTCCGATCTCTTTTTCAGTTTCAAACATACCGATAATGTCATCTTTAATCTGAAACGCCCTGCCTAAATATAAACCATAATTAAAAATTATATCGACCTGTTTTTTTGAAGCACCGGCTAAGATTGCACCGATACTTAAAGGTGAAGCAAAGGTATAATTTGCAGTTTTTAAGTCGTATATTTTATAGATATCTTCCTTAGACATCCTTTCGATACTTTTAAGGCCGCAGAGCAACTCGAGAAATTCTCCGCCTCCGGTATAGAAGGCCGCTTCACTAAACTTTTTTAAGGCTAATTCTTTGCGGTAGAGATTTTCTTTTATAGCAAGGAAGGCATGTACTGCCATAGCATATATCACATCTCCGGCAACAATCGCTAGGTCCTCTCCGCTGAACTTGCGATTATTATTACCTTTTAGGTATCTATTGAACGCTTCGTGCATCGAAGGTTTTCCGCGTCTGGTAGCGGATTTATCGATTATGTCATCATGCACTAGCATAAAATCGTGCAGCAACTCTAGAGATATAGCGGTTCTATAGAGATTTGGAGCAATTTTTGAGCTAAAGCCCAGATAGCCGATTACAAGCAGGGTGGGCCTTAAGCGCTTACCTTTTCTTAAAATAAACTCCTTTATTGATTTAAATAGAAGGGGGGATAACTTATTTACGGAGTATAAGCTATCTAGGTCAAGTACGAATCTATTCAGTTCGCTATCTACTCTATTTTTTATTGCCAAAAGCATAAATTATATGTTAACATAAGGACATAGGTAATTCAAATAAAATAAGATGATCAGAGACTTTGCGAGAGCTCTTAGATTACCGTTTGTTACCGCCAGCGTCCTACCTTTTGTCTTCGGTTCACTTATCGAAAGAGAATATTTCAATCTCTTCGGTTTTTTTCTAGGGTTAATTGCGGCAATTTCCACTCACCTGAGCGCTAATCTGATCAATGACTATGCGGATTCAAAGAGTGGCGCAGATTGGCAGGATAGAAAATTCTATAGGTTCTTTGGAGGTTCTAAACTAATCCAGGAGAAAGTATTCTCTGAGAGATTCTATCTACGGTTTGCCGTAGTTCTTGCTTTTATTTCTTTATTTAGCGTTATCTTTCTAGCCCTAGTTTTAAAAAGGCCGACAGTAATCATATATTACCTGCTTATTGTTTTCCTAGGTTGGTCATATTCAATTAAACCGCTGCAGCTTTCTTATAGAAGGCTGGGTGAACCTGTGCTTTTCATTTTGTTTGGACCTGCTTTGGTTATGGGCGGGTATTTTATTCAAACCGGCATATTTCCTGATCTTAGAAGTTTTATGCTATCATTACCCTTCGGTTTTTTAGTTACTTTGATTTTGTTCGTTAACGAAATCCCTGATTTTGCTGATGATAAACAAGCGGAAAAATCCACCTGGGTAAGTATTACCGGTCCCAAGAAGGCTTTTGTTACCTATTATATGTTAGTTGGCGCTGCATTATTAGCTATAGCTCTCAATATTTGGCTAGGCTTCTTAAGTGTTCGGGCTTTATCTTGCCTGGTATTTATTATTCTGGCAGTTAAAACCGGTAATATCCTGAAGAGAGATTTTAAGGATAAGGCAAAACTGATCCAATCATCCAAATTGACTATAACTTTACAAACACTGGTAGGGATTATATTAATCTTGGATTTATTGATATGAAAAAAGTTATAATTATCGGATGCGGTTTTGCCGGCTTGAGCACGGCCAGAGTTTTATCCAGACAGAGAAGGCAAGTTGAAGTTACCCTAATAGATAAAAAATTAAATTTTAATTTTTTACCTCTTTTGCCTGATGCGATAGGCAGGAAAATAAACACTAATTTTATGGTTTATCCTATCAGTGATTTAAGTAAAAGATACGGATTCCGATTTATTAATCAAGATGTTTATTCCGTTGATTTAAAACAAAATAAAGTATTTACTCTTAGGCAAGAACTAATCTATGATTATCTGCTTATTGCCAGCGGATCTGAAACAAACTTTTACGGCGATAATAATACAATGAAAAACGCTTATAAACTGGATGGTGCCGAGGACGTAAAGAAGATTTACCTGGGTATAGAAGAGGGGAACTTTAGTTGTTATCTTATCATCGGAGGCGGTTACACGGGCATAGAGATAGCTACAAATCTTAGAAAGAGAATGAGTGGAAAATTTGATCACAAAAAGATAGTGATCATTGAACGAGCTGCTTCGATTTTAGGGCCATTGCCTGAATGGATGAAAACTTATGTAGGCAAGAACCTTGAGAAGATGGATGTTGGTATTTTATTAAATACTTCTATTGAGAAAATTGAAGAAGGGAATATTTATTTGACCAATGGAGTAGTTTTTAAGAATGCTATGTTGATTTGGTCTGCAGGGGTAAAAACCGGGAAGTTTATTGAGGATTTAAAAGTAGAAAAAAACCCGCAGGGTAGGATAAAGGCCGATGAGTATTTAAGGTTGACCGAAGATTGTTTTGTTGCCGGCGACGCAGCTTATTTCCCGTATAAAAAATCATTTTTAAGGATGGCGGTTCAATTCAGCATAATGGAAGGTAAGTGCGCTGCTCGAAATATAATAGATAGCATAGGAGGAAAAAACTTCATAAATATACACCAATAGATTTAGGCTATATCATACCTATGGCTAATAATAGTTCCTGCGGAAGAGTCTTAGGCTTAGAAGTAAAAGGCTTTCTTGCTACGTTTTTCCATTATATAATGTGTATATACCGTTCTTATTCGCTTAGGAGCAAATTAGGGATAACGCGAAGCTTGATAATCAGGGGAGGTGAGAGGTGATGAATCTGGCAAGTTTAGTTTTGAGGGTTTCCTTGGGTGCTATGTTCGCAGGTCATGGGTTACAGAAGTGCTTTGGTTTGTTTGGTGGTCCTGGAATTGATGGATTTACCAAGATGTTATCTGCTATGGGATTTACGCCAGCATTATTTTGGGCTTATCTAGCAGCATATGTTGAATTAATAGGAGGGTTATTTTTGATTTTTGGAATCCTGGTTAGGAGTACCTCTTCATTATTGCTGATTTTGATAGCTGTAGCGGCGCTAAAGGTTCATATACCAAATGGGTTCTTTCTATCAGCGGGTGGCTTTGAATATACTTTGATTATTGCGGCTGTCTGTTTTGCTTTAATTATTTCGGGAGCAGGAAAGTACAGCATCTACAATAAGCTCTGATATAGGGGGGGCACCCTTAGCTTCGGCAGTGAAGACGCTTCCCGAACGGCTCCGAAGACGCCTTAGCTTTGGCAGTGAAGACGACTCTGCTTTGGGTTAGAAGACGCTTCTGCTTTGGATGTGAAGACTTTCTCCTTCGCCCTTCAATAATCTTATCTATGGTAGGGCTTCGGAGAACAGTCCTACGAAGCTCTACCAGCAATATAGAAAGTTGAAGAGCGAAGTAGGACGGCCCTAAAGAGCTTGAGTTTAGTGTCAAAAGAAGTATAATATTTATCAAATATTATGAATATGACTAGGCAAAAAATAGGTTTGTTTTTGGTAGTATTTTTATCTCTGCTGTTTACGAATATTGCCGGGAGTGAAGTTTATGCTGCGGATAGTGCTAAGCTCATATTCTTTCACTCTCCCACCTGTCATAATTGCGTCGAAACAAAAAATAAGATAATTCCTATAATCGAAATGAATTTTAAGGATCGAATCGAGATAGAATACCGTGATATCGATGATCTCGAGAACTACAAATTTCTTTTAAGTCTTATAGAATCTGAGAAAAAAGAGATCAAGGTAGTTGTCCCTGCTTTTTATTTTAACGGTAGTTTTTTTGTGGGTAAAAAGGAAGCCGAAGAGAAGCTCGTAGGTTTTATCGCTAAATCTTTAAATCTGCCTTACAGAGAAAAGGCTCTGCCTGAAGTAAATTTGATTGAGCGCTTTGAGGCTCTTGGGCCTTTGGTAATTGCGGCCGCAGGCCTGATCGACGGAGTGAATCCCTGTGCCTTTACGGTTAT
>JAHIZC010000228.1 GCA_018814745.1 Candidatus Omnitrophota bacterium | reverse complement strand
TTTTAATCTCTGCTTCCCGCTTTAGGGCGGATTGCCTGGATGGATAAATTTCGTTATGTAATAGTCTAACAGGAAATCTGACTTTTGTAAATCTACACCCTTGTCCGCGATTATGCTGTTGCATGCGCCTCTTTAAATCGTTGGTAATTCCTGTGTAGAGTTTACCATCTTTGCATTCAATAAGATACAAATACCATTTTCCTTTGTACTTGCCTGCGGCCAATTGATCCTTCGCTTTGCTCAGGATTACATTCGCAGACGCGGGATACGATTTTTATCGCGCCGCTACGATTTATGTCGCCTTCGGCTCCATAAATCGTCTGCTCATGTAAGCTACACCCACCATCAAATTTAAAATCCTATCTCAAAGCATTTTTGAGAGTGTTCAAAAAATCCAAGGAACTTTCTGAAAAATAACTCATTCTCTCGTTTAATTTTAAAATCTTTAGTTTCCCGTTCATCGATAATACAACTGAGTCCTCATTTATCCATTTAATCTCTATAAAATCTCCTATTTCTTCATTGGCAGAAAAAAACTCTCCATTTATTAACGCTCTACTTTTACCCTCTGCATCAAAAGAGATACCCTGAAGAGCAACTATCCGTAAAGAGTTTTTAATAAACAAACCCGCCAAAACGGCTGAACAAACAAGAAATACAAAGAATATAATTTTCAGATTCTTGAAATCCTTTTTTACGAAACCCTTATTCACCACTCCCCTCTCAAGATTGAGCACTGGAAGTTCAAGGCTGCCCAAACCGAAATGCAAGCCTACCCGCCAGAGATTTTCATCAATCTTCTTAATCCAGGTGACCTCTGCAGTTATGCTTACGGGCTTATCAAGAAAGGTCGGAGCATTAAGATTAACCTTTACTTTTTCCTTCTTCTCAAGAGGAATATCGATAATAATCGCTGCTCCCTTACCAGATAAATCTTGCAGTAAAATGCGTTTTTCCTGACCTAGCTTAGTAGTTAAGAATGATTCGCTATTAATTATATACCTGTTGAAAGACCGATTGGAAAAATTTCTTTTCATATTCATTGGATTTTTCACCTCCTATTTTTCTAATATCAACCCGGGTAACTCCTCTAAGTCAAACTTGAATTTCACCGGTTGATCGGATCTCTGCATATCCTGAAGCTGTATCCAAAGTTGATAACGTTTATTCGGCATTATTTTTTCAGTCGGTATTTTGAACCTGCAGAATTCTTTTGTTAATGTGCCTTTTAACTTTTTCTCTTTAGTCTTTTTGCTGAACCTTATTAACCCACCTTCTAATTCGGTTGTCTTATAAAAAGCTTCTTCATCTTCAGCTTTAGGATATAGCGTCTCTCTTTCCCCTGGGCTCAATCTGCCTAACTTTGGGCCGACAATTAGTGCATTATAAATCTTCGGTTTTGCGGCATACATCCTTCCTATAATCGTAACCTCTAAGATATCCTCTTTAAGATATACTTCAACCGCAACCGCCCCCTTACGGCTCTCCCGGGCTTCCTGCAACACTAATTGTTTTTCGAAGCTCTCTGCCTCTTGTGCATAAGAGAAAGCCGGTATGCAAACCATAAAACTTATAACCTCTGATCTATCTATTCAAGCACCCTGATTATTCCCCTTTGCTAAACGAATCTTCGAATATCTCCTTAATCTCTTTACCCACTGCCATTGTGCCGTTTAATACTGCCCTAGAGACATCGGTTGCACTTTGCACCGTATTATCAAAAACTTTTATCGGAAACGTAATGATGTCACTAACTGAAAATCCTCTATAACCCTCAGCCAGCTTCCCTTCAAAAGCCGTCCTTAAATCACTAAAACCAAATTTAGGGCTGTCCATCTTTGTTCTGATCTTAAAATCCAATACGACCTTTCCCTGATTCATAGCCTTGAAGACCTCTAATACCGCATCGGTTAATTTTTCAGCCTTTTCCTCCGGTTCCTCGGGGGAGCGCTCCCTGCGTACGATATCGGCTAATTCCAAATGACAATTAGCAACGATATCGTTATTTTCTCCCTTGATATCGCTGGTAAAATTGAGTTTTGCACTCTCAATACCTGCCTTCTCTAGATCAACCCAGTTAGAATAATAAGGGTAGAGATAAATTCCGTCAATATCTTCAATTTTTAAATTCGCCTGCATATCCTTCTTTGATAAATTAACCCACCCTTCTGCCTCTATCTTCCCTTCTTCTTGATCCTGCTGCCAGGGTATCCTTCCGCTTAAGGAAAAATTAGTCTTTACTGAAGCAGGGAATAAATACAAATTTTCTAATGTAAGATTTATATCCTTAATCAAAATTTGCAGGGCTTCTTCCTCTACGGTATGATCAATAATCTTTACTTTACCGTCAGTGATTTTTATCCGTTTAAAGAGCAGGCGTAACCTCCGTGACTTTTTCGCTTTCCGGCCAGAAGTCGATTTAGAAATTATACCATCCGGCAGCGTGCTCTTTGATGAAGTTGCAAACATTTCATAAACAAATTCCGGTTTGGAAAACTTTATTTCATTTAAGATGACGCTTCCGGAAAGAAAACCAAGTAGAGACGTAGAAATATAAATAGAGTCAGCCTGCATCAGGTTCCCTATTCTTAATTTCTTGATCTTTAAATTAAGCGGGAACCTCAAGCTAAAAGATTGCATCGCCACATCTTCCTGAGTGATACTCTCAAGCCGTTTTTTGACTAAAGACTCCCCCTTAAGAAGCATGAAGAGATAGGCGATACTAAAAAGTATCGCTACAATTATTATCAGTACGGCGATTACTTTTTTTAGGATCTTCATTTATTATTCTGATGCGCTATTATCTTATGCGCCTGGGCCGAATCGAACTGGTCGCTTCGCTCCTTAGGAGGGGGCAAGCCCCCTCCTAACGCTTATCAACTAATTTATCAAGGGGCGCTGTTCTCCCCCAAACGTGGGGGACATCTCTTTTCCCCCACACCCCTTTTCCGTTCGATTCTCTCTGGCTATCTTATGCGCCTGGGCCGAATCGAACGGCCAACCACCTGCTTAGAAGGCAGGTGCTCTATCCTATTGAGCTACAGGCGCATCTATTACATCTATCCGCCGTGTGGTGAGTCCTTCGATTTACTCAGGATGCTTCGAAGGATGCTGAGCTTGTCGAAGCATCTATCGAACCACAGGCGCATCTATTTCTGGTCGGGGCGGACAGACTCGAACTGTCGACCTCTTGCTCCCAAAGCAAGCGCTCTAGCCAAACTGAGCCACGCCCCGTT
>JAHIZC010000227.1 GCA_018814745.1 Candidatus Omnitrophota bacterium | reverse complement strand
TCTTCATCCTCAAACGTTGAATGTTCATCCCTTCTATAAGAAAACGCGAAATTTAAATTTTCCGCTGGTTCTAAGATGTTTTCTATAAAGTATCCTCGATTATTCGCGGTTTCCTTAGGGAAATCAGAAACAGTACCGCTGTCAACTCTATATGAGTCTCCTTTTTCCCGTAAGTAATCAAAACCGATTATTATTTTATAACAATCAGCTAATTTTAGATCAAGTTGATTATCAACCTGATAGGTGTCACCGAGATAATAGCTATCACTAGAAATATCCTCCCAACTTTTTCTGTATACATTTGTTTTGGACAGGATCAGCTTATAATCTAACTTATCATTGATATATTGTTTTAATTTAAATCCTACTATTGCTTCGTTATCATAAGCATAATTATCATTATCGTCTGTAGGTAAATATGGTGGTGTCCAGCTGCTGCCATCATATTCGTATTTTGCGTATATATAGCGCGTTATGAGGTTTAGCGTGGTCTTATCCGAAAATTCGTAATCGAGTCTTAAAGAAGCGTTAAGATTATGGTAGGGGTCTCTCTCAGTATTATTATTCTTTTCCTTCGCTAAAGAAAAACCGCCTATGTCAGTTCTGGCAATGCCTAGATAGTATCCCAGGTTCTTATGTTCGCCGGAAAAATCAAGGCTCTCTTCGTATGTATTGTAACTACCTACTTTTTGCTTAAAGGAAAACTTTGGTTCACCTATGCCCTTCTTGGTAAAAAGACTTATTACACCACCAATCGCATCAGAACCGTAAAGCGAACTTTGTGGCCCCTTAGAGATTTCAATTTCTTCTATTCCTTGTAGATGAAAGTGTGTAAAACTATAATAGGCAGTTGTTGAAATTGGATCATAAATCTTAATTCCATCCAGCATGAAACGTGTATGATGTGAGTTATGGCCTCTTAGAAATATTGAGGTATCGCCACCTAGGCCGCCGGAAGAGGCTGATACGATACTTGAGGATTCAGCCAGAACATTCTTAAGTAAACTAACCCCTTTTTTCTCTGCCTCGCGTACATCTATCTCTTCAGTGCTTAGAGAACTGTTTTCCGAGTGGATCTCCATTCTATAGGGCGTAACTACAATTTTATCTAGCCCCACGTTCTCTGCCAGCGCAGAAGAGATAAATATAGGTGTTGCAATTAAAAACAGCACAGTTACTATTTTCATTACTTCTTCCCTTTCTCGGACGTAAATAAAAAACCCTTGACGCTAATCTAGCATCAAGGGTATACCCTAATTTCTTCACCCTTCTGGTTTTGTCCGCGAACCAGATAGTTTTTTTGGACAGTTAATATATAAGTAGGTCTTCTGACTTAAGAGATCGCTCTACTCTTCCGCGCCTTCCCAGCAATTAAGCCAGTGGCAAATTTGCGGAATTTCGTCCCTCCTTACAGCAGCGGGACTGCGGTTGATTCTCACAACCTTCCCTCAGCTTATATATCTAGTTCCTATTTGTTCAAAAGAACTTTTGCTAACTTTGTTTCTTTGGTAAAACGTGCAATTAGCTCATAGGTTCCCATAAACACAGCTGTGTAGAGCAATGTAGAGAATAAAGTATTGCGCAGGAAGGGTAGCCCCATTGCATAACAATTGATTAATCCGGAGAAGTTTCTTGGATACCATCCCATCGCCCAAACACCGAAATTAGTAACTAAATAAAATAGAACTGCTGAAACTAAAGATAAAGATACTGAGGCTGAAAATGTCTTATGTTTCTTAAGCCATGTTCCTAAAAGTGCGACTAAAGCAAACCCGCCCCAGGTGAAGAGCACGACATTGTGTAAGCCGAGGAACATGTCGCTTACTATCATCAGAACAAGCGGAATGATTAAGGCATGTTTCTTGCTTAGGTATGCACCGGCAAATAACGCAATCGCAGCAACCGGTGTAAAGTTTGGTGCGTGAGGTGCGAATCTTAACAAAATTCCTACTAGAATCAAAAGTATAACTAACATTATTTACCTCCTTAGTGTGTAGAATGATAATAATTCAAAATGCATTCTATGTCAAGGGAAAATTAAAACTCTATTCCTCTTCGCCCTAAAACTCCCCTTTTAAAATAGTGTTTCTTTTCATTAATCTGGCTTACCAGATCAGCAAGTTTTATTATCTCTGGGTGAGCATATCGGCCGGTTAAAATCAATTCTGTTCTTTTTGGAGTCCGCTTAATGATATTTAGCACATCTTCCGGTTTAATAAGGTTAAGTTTTACCGCAATATTGATCTCATCAAGAATAACCATATCATATACTTTTTTGCAGATGATCCTTTTAACATTCTCTAATCCTTTTTCAGCTAATTGAATATCTTTTGCAGAAGGTTTTCTCCTGATAAAACAACTCTTTCCGAATTGCTCGACTTTTATATTTTTGATTTTCTTCAGTGAATTGTGTTCGCTATAATTTCTGCCTTTTGCGAATTGGCAGATATATACCTTTAATCCTGCTCCTGATGCCCTCAGGGCCAGCCCTAAGGCTGCGGTTGTCTTCCCTTTGCCGTTGCCTGTATAAACCTGTATCAATGTACTATTACCTCCCAACCCATAATCCCTAATGTAGACAGTATTGAAACTATGATCCCTGCAATCACTACACCTGCGAATATTGCAATGAAAGCATATTTAAACCGGATTTTAAATAAAGTAGCAGCTGCTAATCCTGTCCAGGCACCGGTTACAGGAAGTGGAATTGCTACGAACATCATTAGTCCCAATGCCTCATATTTTTGAATTAGTTCTGCTTTTTTCTTTGTGCGTTCAAAAAACCAGTCGAAGAAACGCGCCCAGATTTTAAATTTACGTAGTCTTTGAGAGATCGGTTCTAATAGGAAGAATACGGGTATGACCGGAATAAGGTTGCCCAGTACAGCTAAACAAAAAACCTTACCCAAAGGCATTCCGTAATATAAGCCTAGCGGTATTGCTCCTCTTAGTTCTGATATCGGCAGCGCTCCCACTATCATCACTACTAGCTCTTTAGGTATATCTTTTAACCAACTTAAAATTAACTCAATCATCCTTTATTTAGGGACGGTCCTCAAACTGAACCAGAACCGTCCCCGAACAGCTTGAGAACCGTCCCTATTATTGTTGGTAGGCGTATTTGCCTATTAAAGGGACAAATACGCAGGAACAGATTTGTCTTGAATCGAGTTTATTATCTATATTTTCAAATATCGTCAAAACCTGGCTGAATTTTTCACCCAGAGGCAAGATAAGTTTGGCGTTTGGTTTTAGCTGTTCTGCTAAAGGCAAAGGCACTCTTGGGCTGGCAGCTGTGATAATAATCCGGTCAAAAGGCGATTTTTCCTTCCAACCTAAAGTACCGTCTCTGACTTTCAGGATAATATTATTATATCCTAGTTCGTGAAGTGTTGCTTTTGCGTTACTCGATAGGCTCCTGAATCTTTCGATACTGTAAACGTCTTTTGCTAATTCCGCCAGTATCGCTGTTTGATAACCGGAACCGGTTCCTATCTCTAAAACCTTCTCTCTTCCGGTTAGCCGAAGGCACTCGGTCATCAAGGCAACTATATACGGTTGAGATATGGTTTGTCCCTCTCCGATAGTAATCGGGAAATCCGAATAAGCAGTGCTTTCAAAATCCTTAGGGACGAATTTGTGCCGCTCTACTTTTCTAAAAGCATCTAAAACTCTTTGGTCTTTTATGCCGCGGCGAGAGAGCTGCTCCTCAACCATACGTTTTCTTAAGACTTCGTAGTCCATACTTCCTTTATAAGAAATCTAAAAAACCTTAGAGTATCAATAAAGGGATTAATCTGGCTGGTTTCCTCTGCATAGATAGTTCTAATCGGAACCGATTCGATTTTAAAGCCCAACCGGGCAGCTTTAACTAGCATTTCAGATTCAGTCTCGTATTTATTTGTGTTTAGTTTAATTTTTTCCAGAACCTCTCTTTTAATTAATCTAAAACCGCACTGGGAATCATAGATTTTTTGCCTCGTAAGTGAGGATATGAACCAGGACATCGTCTTATTAGTTTGTATGCGTAACCAGGGCATATCTTTAGTTTCCTGCATTCTATTGCCGATGAGGATGCCGCTATCAGATTTTTTAGCTAAGTCTATAAAGTTTGAGATATCATCTGCATGATGCTGTCCGTCTGCATCCATAGAGATCACCGCATCAAAGTTATTCTTAAGCGCATAGCTAAAGCCTTTAATCAACGATGATCCTTTGCCTTCGTTACTCGTGTTTTTGATTACTGTTGCTCCTGCTATTTTGGCGACTTCAGAGGTATTGTCCAGAGAACCATCATCGACGATTATTAGATCCAGATTTAGGTTGCGGATTCGTTTTATTACTTCTCCGATCGTTCTTGCTTCGTTATAGGCCGGAATGACTATACAGGTTTTCATTTTTAAGGCTCAATCCAGAATCTTCTGAACATATACCATTGGTCAGGGTATTTACGGATGTATTTTTCAAAAAGCTTTATATATTGAGCATTGATCGCTATCATATCTTTCTCGTTATCGCCGCTAGGGCTGATTTCAAGCGGTTTATCTATCTTCAGAGTAAAAGTATCATCTGGATTCCTGACCATGAATGCGGGAACTACACTCGTTCCTGTCATCAGTGAAAATGCCGCTATACCGTTAGGAAAAAAAGCAGGCTTACCGAAGATCTCAGAGACAGTACCTTTACCGGTAAAATCTCTATCTCCGACTAATGCCACCATCTCATTGTTTTTTAGAAGATTAAGGCAGGCCCTAACCGCCTTTCCTAAAGGTATAACTTTGATTCCTTTGCTTTCCCTTTGAGAATTAAATAAGTCGTCTACGCTCTTTTTTTTATGAGGTAAGGCTACCACCCAAAGCGGATATTTCATTTGAGCAACGACTACTGCTCCCAGCTCCCAATTACCCAGGTGTGCCGAAACAATAATCATACCTTTACCTTTTGCCAGCGCTTCATCAAAATAATGCAGATTCTCTACTTTTATATACTTTTTAATATAATTCTCGTCTATTATCTGGAAGCGAAAAAAATCTACCAGGTATTTAGCGAAATTACGGAATGTCCTTATTCTAATCCTTGAGATTTCCCTATTCGTTTTTTCGGGGAATATTGCTTTTAAATTTTGTTTAACATTGAACCGATCTATATTTGCAAATACATAATGTATATCTGATATAATTACTGCTATTAAATAACCTAATTTTAGCGGAAAGTTCATCGCGATAAACTGAGCAATCTTATATAGTGTGTAGTTAGCGACCATTATATTCTATATATTCAGTACAAGCTTGGCTATATCCATGCTGGCATTGGGTTTGCTGATATTACCAGCGGATTCAGAAATTATGCGTAGTTTCTCAGGATTTGCCAATAGGCGCTCAATGACTAAATTTATATTACTAGGGTTATCGATTTTAATCGCAGCACCCTTCTGAGTTAAATAAGTAGTGTTATTTGCTTCCTGCCCCGGTAGAGGCTTAACAATAATCATTGGGATTCTCCTGGCTAAGACTTCAGCTGTAGTAACCCCTCCCGGTTTTGTAACAATGATGTCAGAAATAGACATCAGCTCATTGATCCTGTTGGTATATCCAAATAGTAAGACCTTCTTCTTTAGCTTTTTGATTTTTCTCTTCAAAGAGTTATAAAGCTTTCTATTTGTACCCGCCACTACTATTTCTTGCAACTCGCCGTTTACTTTCTCGAGGCTTTTGACAATTGCCTTGATCGGGCCAAGCCCCTGGCCCCCACCCATAAGCATGATAGTTGGAACCTTAGGATTCAATCCGATCTCCTGCATAATCTTCTCTTTTGAGATATTAGTATTAAATTGATAATTAAACGGTATACCGAGAGGTTTTATTCTATCAATCGTAACCCCTTTGTTTATCAGGCGTTGGGATATCTCTTCCGAAGGAGTAATGAAATAGTTTATTGTGTCATAAACCCAGTAAGCATGCGGGATATAGTCAGTGAGAACCGCAATTAAAGGAATATTGGAATTGTAAGTTCTTTTAAAATCTGCAACCATACCGCAAGGAAAAGCTTGTGTACAAAGTACGATATCCGGCTTAAACCTTTCAAAGAGTTTTTTTAATTTCGGCGAGTTAAATTTATGAATTGTATCTTTCATTTTGTTGATGTTTTTTGCAACCCGAGGATTATCGTAAAGGTAGTCCCAAACCCGGGGAGTTCTTTTGATCACGCTCATATAAAGGCGGTTTACGATCTTTTCTGAAATCGGATTGGTATAATTAAAAGCATTCAAATTCATAATTTCAGAATCAGGGGATAATTTTCTAATCGCATTCTCAATCGCCAGGCTGGCGCTATGGTGGCCGGAGATTTCTGAAATATACATTAAGATTATGCGGCGAGCGGGCATGATTTAGAGTTGGTTTTTATGGTGTAGTGAGATTAAAGCTTCTGCTACTTCAGGGTGAAACTGTTTGCCTTTCCCCTGCTTTATTTCATCGATTGCCTGTTTAGTGGTTAAAGCTTTACGATATGGCCTATCGGAAGTCATTGCGTCAAATGCATCGGCCGCAGAAATTATCACAGCAATGATCGGGATCTCTTCTCCCTTCAGTCCTTCCGGATAACCCCCACCGTCAAATCTTTCGTGGTGATATTTAACTCCTAATATCGCACGGTCCAGTTCGCGTATCGGCTGGATGATAGTTGTTCCTACTGTAGGATGCTGCTTTATTTTACAGATTTCTTCCGGAGTTAATTTGTCGTTTTTATTCAATATAGATTCCGGGATCCCGATTTTACCGATATCATGCAGCAGGCTTGCAACGTGGAGATCTTCGAGAAATTTATCATCAAAGCGGTGGTTATTGCGTAAGCTGATTTCCTTTGCGATATCAAGGCTGATGCGCGTAACCCGTGCGGTATGGCCGTGGGTATAGTGGTCTTTAGCATCAATTGCCGCAGCTAATGCGATGGTGGTATGGATAAAAAGCCTTTGTTTTTTGTCAAGCTCCGATGTCAGTTCTTTAAAAAGCAGGGCATTTTGAATTGCCATAGCTACGTCTGAGGCTAAGGCAACGAAGAAATCTAATTCATCTTGGGCGAATTTTTTTCCGCTCTTTTTCTTACCCAGCAATAGTAAACCAAGTAATTCATCTCTGTAATAGCTGGGGATACAGACCACAGCTTCAAATATCTCCATCTGATAAAGAGCACCCTTTAAGACTTTTTTTACTTGAGGATCGATCTTTCTTTTATTAGCGATCTTTTTTGCTTCTCCATAGATAAAAACACCGTCGTCAAGAACTTGTTTATCAAAACGCTTTTTAAAGAAACTGATCAGAGGATTATCAGAATCCATACGAGCAAATCCCGAAGGAATCTTGAGGCCCGCAGTCCCCCGGGAGACTGTGAGTATGTATGAATCTTTCTCTTTATCGTGTAATAATATACCGGCGTGATGAACTCTGGCCTTATTAACTATGGTGCGGGCGATCATTTTAATCAAGGTGGTCGGGTCGTGCACCAGGATCATTGTTTTAGCTGCGCTTTCTAACTCTTTTTTGTAATTTATTTTCATTTCAAGGCTTTCATTACTACTCTTTCAAGTTCATCCAGCTCTAATGGTTTATGAATATAATCAACTGCTCCTAGCTGGCGGCATTGTTCAAATGAACCATCATCCTCCGGCTTTCTGCCCGTAACCATTATTACTCGTGCTTCTTTATCCATCTTTTTGATGCGTTTTAAAGTCTCCACTCCGTCGATCCCTGCCATCTTGAT
>JAHIZC010000226.1 GCA_018814745.1 Candidatus Omnitrophota bacterium | reverse complement strand
GATAAAGGCATAAAAGATCCGCTAGCCTCTGCTATTAAAACCCTTAAAGAAGTTGATAGGTTTGGTGTGTTATTTAGAGAACACAGAAAAACCTGGCATCAATTATGGAAGAGGTTTGATATCCGTATAAAAGGAGATGTTGCTTTCCATAAGATTATCAGAATACATATATTTCATCTGCTTCAGACAGCCTCCCCTCATAATGTTGATATTGATGCCGGCCTGCCGGCAAGAGGCTTGCACGGAGAAGCCTACCGCGGCCATATCTTCTGGGATGAGCTGTATGTAATGCCGTTTTATAATCTCCATTTCCCCGAAATCTCCAAAGCATTACTTTTATATCGATATAGGCGCCTGGAGCAGGCAAGGATTAATGCTCAAAAAAATCATTTTAAAGGCGCGATGTACCCCTGGCAAAGCGGTTCAGAAGGCGATGAACAGACACAGACTTTTCATTTAAACCCAATGTCAGGGAGATGGGGCCCGGATTATAGTCATAATCAAAGGCATATTTCGTTTGCGGTAGCATATAATGTCTGGCGCTATTGGAAGAGTTCGGGGGATTTAGACTTTCTTATCAGATACGGGGCAGAGATGATGCTTTCAATATCACAGTTTTCCGTCAGCCTTTTAAAATTTGATGAAAAAGATAAAAGATATCATACCGAAGGCCTGATGGGTCCCGATGAATTTCATGAAAAGCTTCCTGATGCTAAGCAAGGGGGGTTTTGCGATAACGCCTACACCAATTTGTTAATCACCGCAACACTGTTAAATACAATGGAGATCCTGGAAGTCTTGCCTGTTGATGAAAAAAATAGATTGCTGAAAAAAATAAATCTTAGCGAGAAAGATTTAAACCACTGGAGTGATATTACAAAAAGAGTAAATATCATATTAAATAAAGACGGTATTATCAGCCAGTTTGATGGTTATTTTCAATTAAAGGAATTAAATTGGGATGCCTACAGGAAGGAATACGGCAACATTCAGAGATTAGATAGGATTCTTAAGGCAGAAGGAAAGGACCCCAATGCCTATAAAGTAGCAAAACAGGCGGATGTCTTGATGATCTTCTATCTTTTTTCCCTGCCCAAAATAAAAGAGATATTTAACCGGCTCGGATACAGGTTTGACCGCGAAACTCTGAATAAAAATTACGAATATTATATAAAGAGGACTTCACACGGTTCCACTTTAAGCAAGGTTGTGCATTGTTATATAGCCCACCTTTTAGGAAGACAGGCAGAGGCGTGGGAATTATTTATTGAGGTTTTAAAATCGGATATCTATGATCTACAAGGCGGTACTACTCCTGAGGGGATTCACGCAGGAGTAATGGGAGGTTCGATACAGATTGCTTTGAAAAGTTTTGTTGGCCTTGAGTTTCTAGAAGATAGAATTATGATAAACCCGTATCTTCCTAAGGCATGGCATAAGGTAAATTTCAGGTTTTTGTATCTTAAACATTGGATGTCTGTATCGGTAAACAGGAGGAAGATATCCATTTTTATCAGGGGCTCAAAAACAAAAAGGTTTCCCATCCCCATAGATATATACGGTAAGCAATATAATTTTCTCTGCGGAAGAATCCATAAGGTACCTTTAGAAAAATGTGCTTTGGGTGCGGTATGGGCAGGCGTACCGGAGATGGTGCAGGAAAGGATATTGATTGTTGACGGTGAGATTAAGAACGCATTTATGCTAAAAAGTAGATTGGAGGGATTCGGCTATTTAGCAGAGTGCGCATATAGCGGAAATGAGGCATTGGCGGTTTTAAGATCAGGATGGGTGGACCTAATTATTTCTGCAGTTGTACTGCAGGGTAAAATGAGCGGTGATCAATTATTAAGAGAGATAAAAAAAGACAAACACTTTTCAAATATCCCCTTTATCGTGCAAACGAAAAAAGCAGGCATGAGGCAAGTATTCCAGGATCTGGGAGTGAAGCATTTCTTTACTCGTCCCTATGCCGTAGACAAGCTGCTTAGAGAAGTTAAAAATATATTAGCAGAGAAATATTAAAAATATCCAAGGAATCAGTAAGTAATAACCACACCAAGAATCCAAAGTTCATTGAATCTTTCCCGCAATGCTAATAAATTAGCTGCGGGATCCCGCTAAATGCGGGAAAAGAACGAAAAAAGAACATTGTAAAGCCGAAGCATAAGGCCAGCCGAAAGTCTTGATGTAGACTTTGGGGGCAAAAAATTTGTAACTCTTTTTAGGTTCTTGGTTTGGCATTTTTGTTTTTCCTCAAAAAATAAAAAATTAAAGGGGGCAAAAAATTCAAAGGCAAAAATCTTTTTCTGGGCGATTTTGATGTTTTTAAAAAGCAGATTTAGTATAAGTCTTTTGGTCTCTAAATCAATGGTTTTCTTGTTTGGGTCATAGCCTTCTAAAAACTCCTCTACCCTGTTCAAATAGTCCTTTGAACGCTCCCGGTCAATCTCTCTAACTTCTTGTAAGGCAATGAGTTTTTTCAACTCCTCTTCTTCGTTTCTCAGGCCTTCGTTTTTCTGTTTGTAGAGCTCCTCGCTCAGCAAATTCTCCAAATAGGCGTCGGTTAATTTTGACTGCTTTTGCAGGTTGTTTTGTAGCCTGTTTTTTACCTTCTCAAGGTCAATTTTTGCCTCTTCTGCAAAAACAGGGAAATTTGCGTCATTTTTAAAAGTCACGGACATCCAT
>JAHIZC010000020.1 GCA_018814745.1 Candidatus Omnitrophota bacterium | reverse complement strand
CCAAGAAATGTCTGTGTGAATGATACTATAGAGGCCTTAAGAAATAATGAGGCGGTCTTTCTCCCTTTAGATCAGAATTTTGGCAGCGGTGGTGTATTTGTAGATTTTTTCGGTAAAAAAGCAGCTACGGCAATTGGACCGGTTGTGTTTGCCCGGCGCACAAAGGCGGCAATAGTGCCTTGTTTCATCATTAGGCAGAAGGATGATACTCATCAGATTGTTTTTGAACCACCCCTGGAATTAGAAGAGGGGAAGGATAAGCAAGAGACTATAGTTATCAATATCCAGAAGTTAACCAATATTATTGAGTCTTATATCCGTCGGTATCCTGCGGAGTGGGGTTGGATCCATCGCCGGTGGAAGAGTAAGCCAAGTTAAAAGGAGCTTGTGAGATGGAAGCGATTCTAAAAAGAGAGATAGTTCTAAGTAAGAGAATTTACGGGGTATGCTGTGTATTTATCTTTGTGGCCTTTACTGCTCTGGGAGCTTTTGTGCGCATACCTTTACCATTTACCCCTGTGCCGATAACGCTGCAGACTCTTTTTGTTTTACTCTCAGGTGCTTTATTAGGCAGTAGCCTGGGCCTTACTGCACAATTGAGTTATATATTTTTGGGAGTATTGGGCCTGCCGATTTTTAGCGGAGCAGGAAGCGGATTAATATATCTTTTTGGGCCTACCGGAGGATATTTAGTGGGTTTTGTTCTAGCCAGTCTCTGGATAGGCAGAACCGTCAGGCAGACAGAGAGAGGTTTCTGGTTGACTTTTGTGGTATTTTGTCTTGCCGATTTGATCATTCTATTTTGCGGGCTTATTTGGCTTAAGCTTTTCTTCAGGTATTCCTTTAGCAAGTTATTATTCATCGGATTCATTCCTTTTATTATCACAGACATCCTGAAAGTATTCACTGCTTGCGGGATATATCTGAAACTTAAGCATCGCTTTCAGGCAATTCTTTAAGTACCCGCCTTTATATCAAAGAGATGAAAGATATCCAGCTGATAGTTTTTGATTTGGATGGTACCTTAGTCGATGCCTATCGGGCAATAATTAGAAGTTTTAATTATACGATGCAGAGACTCGGCTATCCTAGGCAGTCAGATCTTATTATCCGTCGGGCAGTAGGCTGGGGGGATGGGAGCTTGCTGGAGCCGTTCCTGAAGAAGAAGGACTTGAAAGAAGCGCTCTCTATTTATCGCATGCATCATCAGGCCGCTCTTCTTAAAGGCTCAAGGGTATTTCCTTGGGCAAAGAAGGTCTTACGCAGGCTTAAGAGTGCAAAATATAAATTAGCAGTTGCTACTAATCGGCCTACCAAATTTACAGGCATTTTAATGGATCATCTTGGATTAACTAAATATTTTAATTATGTTCTCTGTAGTGATGTATTAAAACGCGGTAAACCCGATCCGGAAATTCTGCGCAAGATCATGCAAAGGTTTAATCTTAACCCTAAGCAAACTATCTATGTCGGTGATATGACTATAGATGTACAGACAGGCAGACGCGCAGGAGTAAAGACTGTTATTGTGGCTACCGGTTCAAGCAGCCGCAGAGAGATAAAAAAAGAGAAGCCATACCGGATTATCGGGAAAATCCGCAATTTAGTCCAGCTTTTATCTTGACACCTCATGGGTTTAGTAATATATTAAGACACGAAAGGAGTCAAAAATGAAAAAGATTACTTTTCTACTTTTAATATTGATATTAGGGATTAGTTTTACAATAGCTTTTTGTGAAGGTGCCCCGAAAGCAAAGGGCAGGGTGATCTTGTTTATCTCCGAGCAGAATATTGCAGGCCCAGAGAGGGCTTGGTGGGCAGGTGAAGTCGATCTCTCTACTATAGAAATAAAGGTTGCTCAGAGTTTACAAAGTGCAGGTTATGAGGTTATGCAGCCGTCGAATCTTAGTGAAGTTATAAAAGAAGATAAAGCCTTTCGCATCATTGATCTATCTTTGGAGAAAACTCTAAAGTTAGGGAATTTGTCCGGGGCGGATTACGTAGTTCTAGGTAAAGCTATTGCTTCCTGTGTGAGGAGCGTTCCGCAGTCAAATATGCAATCCTGCAATGCTAATGTATCGGGTAAGCTTATCCGCGCGAATGACGGGGAGGTAGTATCTTATCTTGAGGCTTCGGGTGTTTCCGTACATTTAGATGAAATTAGCGGCGGCAGGGAAGCGTTAGGAGCAGCCGGTAAGGTTCTTGCGGAAAAGGTCATCGAGGCATTGGATATGGAAGGGGACAGATAGCATGAAACAAGGTATAACTTTTTTTGTTCTGATTTTATTGATAATTAGTTTGATTGGTTGTGCCGGCCTTAATTTTGCCAAGCAGCCTACTGCACAGGTAGATAATACCGCAGGTGCCACACCTCTGCCTACTTATTCTGGCCCTAAGTCAAGGATTGCAGTTGCGGATTTTGATGTAAAGGCAGCCAAGGCAGGCGGTGAGATAGGTTCAGGTTTGCGAGAGATGTTGGTAACTGCGCTTTTAAATAGTAATCGTTTTTCAGTAGTTGAGCGGCAGGCCTTAAGCGCAGTGATGCAGGAGCAGGAATTAGCTGTTTCCGGAGCCGCAGAAGAAGGTGGTCCGGAAAGAGGAAAGATTAAAACCGCAGATTTAATCATTACTGCGGCGGTTACAGAATTCGAACCTCTGGCCTCAGGCGGAAGAGGAGGTATTGGCGGAGGTGGCGGAGTAGGCAGTGGAGTACTGGGGGGATTGTTAGGTGCTGCTTTAAACAAAGCACACATGGCTTTGGATATTCGTCTTGTAGACGCTTCTACTTCTGAGATTTTAGCAGCCACACGCGTACAGGGCCAGGCTTCAGATGTTTCAGGCAGTATCATGGCCGGTTTCTTTGATAGCTGGGGTTTAGGCGGCGGGTTATCCGGATACTCAAATACCCCGATGGAGAAGGCGATACGTATATGCATTATTGAGGCAGTGCGTTATATATCACAGACTATACCCGCTAGTTATTACAAATACTAAGTGAGGACATAACTTATGGAGCGCTAGCGTTCATAAGTTATCTGTCCGAACTTATCCCGAGTTACAATATAAAAATTATCAGTAACGAGGGATGATCCCTCACATCCTGAATTAATAAAAGGATGTTCGGGACTCGTTCGCATAACAGAAAGTGAGGACTCACTCGTGGGAAAACGTAAACGTAGAGGTAAGCTGAATTGGCGTTCCAAGAGAGCTAATAAAGGAAGAAAACCCACTTTAGGATAAGCTGTTTCAATATCCCCTTCATGACCCTCGTCTATATTCTCGTAAGCACATTCATAGTCAGTATAATTTCACTGATTGGGGTTCTTGCCCTCGCTATAAATGATAAGTTATTAGATAAAATAGTATTTTACCTGATTGGCTTTTCTGCCGGCGCCTTAATTGGCGGTGCCTTTCTGCATATGTTGCCGGAAGCATTAGGGCAGTCAGTAAATATAAATATTTTCTACTATCTTATCCTTGGTATAGTGATATTCTTCTTGCTGGAGAGATATCTTTATTGGCGGCATTGCCATGAAGGGGTCTGCGACATTCATGCCTTTACCTATTTAAACCTAGTCGGAGATGGATTACATAATTTTATCGATGGCATGGTTATCGCAGCAAGTTTTTTAATCTCTATCAAGCTGGGGATAGTTACTACTGTGGCGATTATTCTCCATGAGATTCCGCAAGAACTAGGGGATTTCGGGGTGCTTATATACGGCGGCTTTTCGAAGAAGAAGGCCTTGTTGTATAATTTTGTTTCCGCTCTGATGGCAATAGCGGGAGCAATCACTGGATATTTTATAGTCGATTCCGCAGAAGGTTTTTCCACTTTTATCCTGTCTTTATCAGCTGGAGGTTTTATTTATATTGCTACCTCTGATCTTATCCCTCAGCTGCACAAAGAAAGCAATCT
>JAHIZC010000225.1 GCA_018814745.1 Candidatus Omnitrophota bacterium | reverse complement strand
CTATCTCCAATATGCAAGATCGCCACCGGTGCTTTTTCTCTGGGAAAGTACCTTTCAAGCAAATTTGAATATCCAAATGGCAATAGCCCGATAGCCAGGCAGGATAATCCTGATTTCTTCAATACCGCAACCTGCTTCCTGATCTCCTCCTCCTCCGCTACAATACACATTATCTCCAGCGCTCTAGAGCCATCCTCCTTAGTTGTCCTTTTAACGATTGAGAAATTAATCACTGCCTTGGCTAAATCATAGGGAACTTCGTCTTTAATCTGCCATTTCACTGCCTCAAGCAGTTCTTTCTCCGGAACAATAGGAAGCTGTATGCGTTTGATTATGAGTGAATTCAGGTGGGGTTTTAAGATTACGTTTTTATGCTCAATCTTATTCTCGCGGATAAAATCATCCACTGCGGCGGTAATCGCTTCCTCTTTTTTCTCCTTGGGAAGCTCTATTATTTTCAAGGCCTCTACTTTAAGCTGGCCGACAAAATTAAGATGCAGAAGCCTTAATTTAGAATTTATATCTAGAATTATGGCTGAGTCGACTCTTTTGGTCAGGCCAAAGATTTTCTCTAGGTCTATCTTTTGGGTGATTTTACTCAGGTAGGATTTTATATCCAACTTATTAAATATTGCTTTGATATCTTTCATCTTTACAATTATATCATATCTTGATGCTTAGCATAGTTTTTTATCATATGGTTCAGAAACCTTTAATCTCAACACTGGAAGTGATGTTAGAAGACCCCTGAAGGTCATTAAAGCTACCCGTACCGGTTTTAATGTTAATGCTGATGGCCAGCCGCCGAATCGTATCAAGGCCATCTACCCCAAAGACCCAATCTAGGTCATTGGCTTTTTTATATGTAAAAATAACCGATGGAGTATCTTTACCGTCAATAATCGTTGAGGAAGAAATATGGTAAGGGATGGTGGTTTCTGTAGACCAACTCGAGCCACCGTCTGTACTGGTGCTGCGATAAATATGCTTATCTGTTCCATCCCAACGAAACCTAACTGATAATTCATCGTCTGGAGCCGGATACCCATAGGTATATGAGAACTGTGTATCTGAAGCATCTATTACGCTGCGAGTGTATCTGATCCCGCGAATATCCTGGCTGCCTTCAACCATTGTTCGCGTAAGTTCCTGAGCCATTTTTTGCGTATCTAGCTGCCGGGGGCTGTAGATAAACAACTGCACAAAGTATATTACCACCCCTATAACCGTAGCGCTGATAATCGCAATTAAGGAAATGATTATTATTAATTCTATTACGGTTGCGCTCTTTTTGTTTTTAAGAAGATTTACCATGGGTAACTTTCGGTTTCTGAAGCATCGCCCATAATAAAAACTAAACTGCTAACAGAACTTAGACTCTTAGAGAAACTAAAGAATCCTGTATTACTGTAAGTTGTGCTACCGGAAAGAGCAAAACTGGTATCTAAGGTAATCGTAGTTCCCGAGCTTGCTGTTCCGCTCCACCTTTCCGTACTATCCATGGTAATAGTGTTCAGTTTTATACCCCCTCCACCGCTAAAGCTAATCCTTACCCCGGTAATAGTTATCGGGTCAGAGCTGGTATTTTCCAAAGTAATATTTTGCAAATCGCTCCCTGAAATACTGCCCCCGAATACTACTAAAGAATCTGCCTCTCCTCCGGCTACAGCACCCCCACTACTTCCTGCTCCAAAAGATACATCCGCTACATAAGCTAAAAGATTAGTTAAAGGATTAACCGTGACTCCTGAAGGATAAACCCTTACCTGAACCTCCTTTAAATTGTTATTCCACCCGCTCACATAGTTCACCGTGCGTCGCAAGTCATAAAGATATCCCTCATAATTACTTGCCGTATTATCGTAGCCGTCATCCAAAGTAGAATCGCTGTAGGATAGATTATTTATCTTTGCCATTTCCGTCTTGGCCAATTCTTGCGCTATTCCTAAATCGCGAGAGTATGGTATCGCCTTCACAAATTCTATGGACATAAGGCCTAACGGTATCATCGTTATGCCTAAAAGAACAATAGCAATAATTAGCTCAATCATTGTAAAACCTAACTTATGGCGTACTCTCATGGTATTATATGCTCCTGTGACTCCTCCCAGGAGGTTATATTATCCGTTCCTATATCATAGGTAGCCAGAAGCGTTCTCCTTGCTTCGACCGCTGCCCCACTTCTAATTTCACCCGTAGCTTTTATAGAAAAGGCTTTATCCCAACCAAGACCATCTTTTAAAAGATAGGTTTTATATGAGGAACTGTCACTAAAGACAAAACTAACTGCTAAGTCTCCGGCAACATTCCTAGAGAACTCCCATATCTGATCATCGGTATTTGAATAAGATGCGTCAGAGGCAATAGCAAGATCAGCAATGTTAATATTCGCCGGAGAAGAAGCTCTTCCCGTCCAAACCGATGTCCCGCCTAAGGTTACTACATTAATATCTCCTCCAAAGCTCCAGCTCAAGACTAAATCAGTTATGGTGATAGTATCTGTGGCATTTATATTTTTAATCGGTATATTTTTTATGATTTTCTTGGAAATACTGGGATTTGTAGCATCTACGTACAAGAAATTGGCGTCTTCACCTAGATGATAATAGAACTCTCCTGAAACATTGACATTTGGAATAGAGTCCCAAAGCCCATCATCTTTGTAATCAACTATCGCACGCTCAATGCCTGCCTGAGCCATGTATAATGACTTTGTTTGGTTGATATTCGTAAGGTCAGCCCTTAGGCCTTCAGATATATAGGTAACAATAGCTAAAGTTATGATCCCAAGTGAAATGATTACAATCGTTACTCCGATTAAGGCAAAAGCCTTGTTATTCATTGCGCCTCGATCTCCTCCAGAGCTTTATATGCCGGGAAGTAATTCTTATAAATCTTGAGCACCTGCTGGAAACACTCCTGAGCTTTCTCTAAATTCCCTATCTCTCTATAGACATTACCCAAATTATACCACACATGCGGCTGCTTATCATTAACCAATAGGTTTATCCAGCAGTAAGCAATCGCATTCTCCTTCTGCCCCATGAGATAATAAGTACCTGCGAGATTATTATAGACCATGTAGCCATCGGGGAAGTTCTTAATATTGCTCTCCCAATAGGTAATGATATTATTGTATTCATAATTCTGCATTAAAGTCAAAAAAGAATACGATCCGAGGAATAAGGTAATTATCACAATGCAGGCAAATCTCAATACAGCTCGATATTGGGGGTTCCTATCAATGATTTCCCAGACTTTAAGAAAAAGGGCTGCCATGATCATAGAAAAACCAACAGATGGTAAATAAAGGTATCTTTCTGAAACAATGTTACATATAGGAATGATATTTGAAAATGGAAGAAATGTAACGAAAAACCACATAATCCCGAAAGAAATTGGTATAAATCTACGCTTGCATTTAAAGAAGGAGACTGCTGAAATGATTAAAACCGATGCAGTAAAGAATAAAACCGGGCTGATTCTTTGAATCTCATTAGCATTAAAGGCAAAAGGATGAAAGAGTCCTCTTACCAATGGCATATAGAGGATCCTTAAATAGTAAGCAAAAGCTTTGGCAACAACTACTAAGTAGCGTGGCCCTCTATAGTAAAAGATAATATGCATAAATTCATTTCTTCTCACAAAATAAGTAAACACGAAGATTGCTGAGATGCTTAATATTACAGAGAGGGTTATAATCCTCAACCTTCTTAAACGAGCATTCCCCGCAACCTTCTCTCTGAAGAATAAATCATATAAAATGAACATAATCGGCAGCGTAGCAACTGCATTACCAGTAAGTAAACACAAGATAAATGTAGCAATCGAAAGTATGAAGTTAAGCGCGGATTTCTCTGCTCTGATGTAGAAAATAATAGCGGCAATATAAAACAAACTGGAGAATGCATAGTGGCCGCCGGATATCCAGCTAATCGCTTCAGTATGAATCGGATGAACCGCAAAAATCAGGGAAGCTAAGAAAGAAAGTGTAGAATTTTTGAATAATAGATTACAAAGAATAAAAAGCGCAATTACACAGAAAAGATGCACTAATACATTAAATAGATGGTAGTAGAAAGGGTTGGGGCCTGCTAGATGCCAGATAAATACCCAGGCCAGTTCATTTAGTATGTTAACCCGCAGGCCAAAGTGCTTAGAGAAATATACCTTCAGGTCATGGATGCGTTCATTATCTACGATTACCGGAGTATCATCAACTAAAAAGTCACCATTTAAAGAATTGGCATAGATTCCAAAGCTGACTGCAGCAAGTACTAATATTAGAATAAACCCCTTAAATTTTCCTGCTATCATATCTCCCTGTTAAAATGGCTGACTCTTCATATGTTAAACATACGATAAAAAGTCAGCCATTTTATTTTAAAGTAAATAACTACGAAAAATTACCAGCCAGATCCTTGAGTTTCAATTGCTGCACTCCAAATTCTGCCAGTGCTTACGTCATAAATCCAACCACCAGCAGCAGTCCAAGTTTCTGCAGCCCCGGCTACTACCGCACTTAATCCATTGTATGGATTCGCAGGAACAACGCCTGATGCCATAACGCCGTTAGTGGTTGCGGTCAGCTGAACTATTGTCGGCCAGGTAGCTGATCCTGAAGATGCTTCCTTAGCGTACCAGATACTGATGCCACTTCGCAGCCCACCTAATGCACCCTTAACCGCAGACTCTCTAGCTTCCGCCTGAAGGTTAAAGAATGTGGGTATGGCAACCGCTGCTAAGATACCCAGGATGACAATCACCATAACCAGCTCGATTAATGTAAAACCGCGTCTTCCCATGCTTACCTCCTGTTTTTTATTACCAGCTTTCATAACCCTTAGTATTAGACCTTACTCTGCCTTTATTATAATAGTATCTATTTAGAAACGGGTCAAGCATTTCTTCATCCTCATTGACCCTAATTGGTTCTAAATACCTATTTTCGCGAATTATACCATTTTGATAGCGGATTGTAAAGGACTTATTTGTCATCGTCATCGTCAAAAGATCCTTAGGTCTCTAGTCTTATCCGGGTCTGAAGACCTTGATTAAATTCCACATCGGCATAAAAATACCCAGCGCCATAATCAGAACCATCCCTGCTAAGACCAGTATCAGTATCGGTTCAATGTAGGTCGTTAGATTCCTGATCAGATATCCTGCTTCCCGGTCATAGTAATCTGCAACTCCTAAAAGCAACTCATCTACCTTGCCTGTCTGTTCACCGATCGCCACCATCTGAACTACAACCGGAGGAAATAGACTGGTAAACCTCATCGGTTCCGACATCCCCTTACCCTCATTCACGCTCTCACGGATATTACCAACTGCCCGGCTAATAATGATATTACCTGAAGTCTTAGATACCAAATTTAGTGCTTCAAGTATCGGGGTGCCGCTTCTCATCAATATTGCCGTTACTCTGGCAAAACGCGACATAATCAACAT
>JAHIZC010000224.1 GCA_018814745.1 Candidatus Omnitrophota bacterium | reverse complement strand
CCTCACTTCTTCAATGGTAAAGGAAATTGAAGAAGAAGTCCGGAAAGGCGAGATAAAGGTTTTAAGCCTGCATAATTTTTGCCCTACGCCTGAGGGCTTCAACCGTTTCCAAGCCCTGCCAGACTGCTACTCTATGGCTTCTGCTGATGAAGCAGAGAGGAAATTAGCTGTAAAATTTACAAAAAACAGCATTGATACGGCTGAAAGATTAAACGCAAAAGCCTTAGTTTTACACTGCGGCAGGGTAGAGATGCCCAATGAAACAAGAGAATTAATCGATCTCTTCCAAAATAAAAAGCAGGACTCAAAGCGGTTCTCGGAATTATTCAAAGCGACAAAGCAAACAAGAGAGCGGCTGCGCAGTAAGTTCTTTGAAAATAGCCTAAAAAGCCTGGATAAATTAAACTCCTATGCACGAAAAAAAAGAATCCTCTTAGGTGTTGAAACCCGATGCTATTATCGCGAAATCCCAATCTTAGAAGAAATCGGTATAATTCTAGAGAGGTTTAAAGGTTCCAACATCCGTTATTGGCATGATGTCGGACATGCTCAGATAATGGAAAACCTCGGCTTCGTCCGTCATAAAGACTTTCTGGAGTTATACGGCAAAGAGATGATTGGTATCCATCTGCACGACATCTTAGGTTGCCGCGATCATATGGCTCCTTCTAAAGGAGAATTTGATTTCTCAATTTTAAAACCTTACCTTAAAGAAAATACTCTAAAGATTCTGGAAGTGCACCATCCCGCAACAGCAGAGGACCTAAAAAAGGCTAAGAAATTCTTAGGAGAAGTACTGAATGAGAAAGCTTAAGTTAAGAAAGCCTGTCGTTGCCGGACAATTTTACCCCTCCACTGCCAAAGAGATAAAAGACCAAATATCCGCTTTCATCGATAAAGAAGCTCAAAAAGAGAGGGCTTTAGCTTGCATGCTTCCTCATGCCGGCTATGTGTATTCGGGAAGAGTGGCTGCCCAGACCGTATCGCGAATAAGCCTAACGGATAGAATAATTCTCCTGGGGCCAAATCATACCGGTAAGGGAGAAGCTTTCAGCATAATGCCGGAAGGTTTATGGCAGACTCCTTTAGGAGATATAGAAATAGACTCAGGACTGGCCAACGATCTTTTAAATAACTCCAGCTTTCTTAAGGATGATTCCCTGGCACATGTTGATGAACATTCCTTAGAGGTAGAGCTGCCGATCCTGCAGTATTTTAAAACTGATTTCAAAATCGTCCCTATCGCATTCCAGGGAGAAAATCTGGATACACTTAAGAAAATCGGCACTGAACTAGGCAGCCTGCTCAAGAAAGAAGATTACTTAGATTCGACGATGATCATAGCAAGTTCTGACATGACACATTATGAACCGCAACAGGATGCAAAGTGCAAGGACGACGAAGCAATACAAGCTATATTAGCCTTAGATGAAGATAGGCTGATAGAAAGAATCGCAAACCTTAATATCTCCATGTGTGGTTATGCCCCGGTAATAGTAATGCTAACTGCCGTGAAATTATTAGGCGCAAAAGGGGCAAAGTTAATCAACTATCAAACGAGCGGAGATGTAACCGGGGACAATGAAAGCGTAGTAGGTTACGCGGGAATTGTAATCAATTAAGATTATGGAAGAAGATAAAAAAAATATCGACGAATCATGGAAACAGGCAGTAGAAAAAGAGAAGAGTAAAACACAAGAAACAAAAGGCTTTGTCCCGCCGGAAGCTAACTTCAATTTTTTTATCACAACCCTATCCCTTCAGGCAACTATCGCACTCGGAGAAGTCGCTAATCCGGCTACGAATAAAAAAGAGCAAGATTTATCCCAGGCTAAGTTTCTGATTGACATCCTGAATATGCTAAAAGAAAAAACAAAAGGTAACTTGAGTAGCGAAGAATCTACGCTGCTAGAAAATCTACTTTACGAACTAAGAATGCAGTTCATTAATAAAAGTAAGTCCCTCGCTTCAGATAAGTAACTGAAAGAAGCTCGGGATTCGTTTTCTGATAAGAAAAATAAGAGAAAACTCGAAGGAGAGGAAGATGATTGATAAAGAGCTTCTGGATATTTTAGCCTGTCCTGCCTGTAAAGGCGATGTAGAATTAAAAGAAAACAGAATTGTCTGTAAAAAATGCGGCAAGAAATACCCGATCAGAGAAGGAATACCGGTAATGTTAATCGATCAGGCGGAATAAATTGTCGTAAGTTGTAAGTCATAATTAATAAGTGAGGTTGAGTAATATGAAGAGAATCTTAGTGCTCCATGGACCGAATTTAGATTTACTGGGCCAAAGAGAACCAAAGATCTACGGCAAGGTTACTCTTAAGCAAATTAACCAGGAGTTAAAGAAAATAGCTAAAAAGAAAAATGTCAGCCTTACGATAAAGCAGTCTAATCATGAAGGCGAAATCGTAGACTTAATCGGCACGGCTAAGAAGAAGTACGAGGCTTTACTGATAAACCCGGCTGCTTATACTCACACTAGCGTTGCGATTAGAGACGCCATAGCCGCAAGCGGCATACTTACTGTAGAAGTT
>JAHIZC010000223.1 GCA_018814745.1 Candidatus Omnitrophota bacterium | reverse complement strand
TTTGATCCCCGGTTCTTCAAAGATTTCTTTACTAAATCTAAATTCTCCCGAATAAATTTTATATCTAGCATTTTATTATCCTTTGATTACACCCAACGGCCGCCCCTCCTCTTCGCTCGGGACTTCCTTTTATCAACCTTTAATAACGCCAAGCGGCCGCATTCTGCAGACACGCTTAGAGATTCCTACCTTATGCACCACATCCACCACGTCATTTACGTCTTTGTATACTTCCGGCGCCTCTTCAATGATCGTTCCTCTGCCGGAGGCCTTTACCACTATCCCCTTGGCTTCCAGCTTTTTCAATAAATCATCCAACCGTATACTCTTTAAGGCAGCACTTCTAGATTTTAGCCTGCCGGCGCCATGGCACGTCGAACCGAATGTCTCCTCCATCGCCTTTTCTGTCCCGACTAATAAATAAGAATTTCTACCCATATCCCCGGGTATGATTACAGGCTGCCCGGTCTTGCTGTACTTTTGAGGTAAGGCAGGGTGGCCCGGCCCGAAAGCACGCGTAGCACCCTTACGATGGACGCAGAGTTTCTTCTCTATACCGCCTACTTTGTGCTTTTCAATTTTAGCAATATTATGCGCTACATCATATATCAAAGACATCCCGATCTTCTGCCAGGACATACTAAAAACCTTCTCAAACACACCACGGGTAAGATGCATCAAACACTGCCTGTTCGCCCAGGCATAATTAGCAGCACATCTCATTGCTGACAAATATGCCGATCCTTCCGTAGAATTAACCGGCGCGCAGGCAAGCTGACGGTCAGGAACATCAATCTTGTATTTTTCTAAACAACGGATCATGCTGCGCGTATAATCGTCACAAACCTGATACCCTAATCCGCGCGAACCGGAATGAATCATCACTGTAATCTGGCCTAAATTAAGACCGAATTGATCACAGCAATCCCGATCATACAACTGATCGATAACCTGTACTTCCACAAAATGGTTACCTGAACCTAGGGTGCCGGATTGCGCCTTCCCTCTTTCATAGGCGCGATCTGAAACAGCCCCCGGATCTGCGCCCTGAATTGCACCGTTCTCCTCCGTACACTCCAAATCCTCTTCTATTCCGAAACCCTTCTGTACTGCCCATTTTGAACCTTTGAGAAATATTTCTTTTTCTTCCCTGGTACTAACTCTGATATCACCCTTTGAACCTAATCCAGAGGGGATACCTGAAAATAATGCATAAACTAAATCCTTGATTCTGTCTTTTACCTCTTCATACTGGAAATTCGTTTTTAGCATCCGTACGCCGCAGTTTATGTCAAATCCTACTCCTCCGGGAGAAATCACTCCCCCTGCCTCAACGTCAGTAGCAGCTACACCGCCGATGCTAAAACCATATCCCCAATGAATATCCGGCATTGCCAAAGAGGCTCCTACGATCCCCGGCAAGAATGCCACATTGGCAACCTGCTCTGCGGCCTTATCGTGACGGATATCCTTTAATAATTTCTCATCAGCAATTATGATGCCCGGAACCCGCATACCCGGTTTATATGTTTTGGGTATGCGCCAGTGAAAATCATCTATCTTCTCTATCGGTCCCTGCCAGAAATTAGACATTTAATGAGCAGATGACTTACGGTTCCGAAGGACGACGTAAGTCATAGCGACCTCGCTTTTTTGTTACTCGCGTCTGCGAATTGAACCCTTGACATTTTGATTTAGCAAAGTTATTTATCAACTGTTCTATTGTGGATTTACGCATTCTTCCATTTTTAAACTGCATTTCTCTTTTAAAGGCTTCTTGACAAGAAACAAACTCTTCATAATAAACCACTTGTGGCCGCTTATTCCTAGTAGCGTAAACCCGTCCATTCCTATGGTCTTTTATCCGCTTAGATAAATTATTTGTATGTCCATAATACTTTTTGCCATTATCACATTTTAAAATATAAGCATAATAAATAGCCATAGAATCAAAATGTCAAGGGTCTAGTTCGACCAGACAACTTATGTTCGCTTGCACTCCATAAGTTGCGGTCTCTCTAGACATCAAAAATTACTTCCGCCTGCCAGCCGGATTGTTCCTCTCTTAATTGTAACTGATGATAAGTTGCTGCTTTTATTTCACTCTCTATCTTATAGTTCATTAAAGCGCAGCCGACAACCTCAGCTTCGAGACTATTCTTATCTAAATTTTTAAAGCTGACCTCGCAGAAAATTTTCTCTTTTACCGAGGACAAAGAAAGCAGTTCATTAAGCCAATTAACAAAAAGTTCTTCTAAATTGTCGGATTTAATTTTTACAAGAATTTTTTCTTTGTCCGGAGATTTTGATTCTTTCAGCCTGGTTGCGATGAGGTCAAACATGGCAAGTGCTGCATTACGAAATAATTCCCTTAAGTCTTTCCCTTTTACCCTGATTCCGATATCTGCGGTATGCTCGATTATCTCGTAACTTTTCACTTTATGCCTAAAACCTAGAACCTAACACCTAAAACTTAAAATTGAGCCGCCGAGGAATCGGACCTCGAACCTTGACCTTAAGAGGGTCCTGCTCTACCAATTGAGCTAGCGGCCCGATATGTTAATTCTCGTCTGCGTAAATATATTTACCTTTTCCGTCGATCATGCCGTTTTGAAACTCGCCTTCGTATCTATCTCCATTCTCATAGATGTATACGCCCTCCCCATGCATCCTGCCACTCTGAAATTCGCCTTTGTATTTATCTCCGTTAGCAAATGTGTAAGTTCCACTGCCGTACTGAAGGCCGTCCTTAAAATCGCCTGCGTATTTATCCCCGTTTGTATAGGTATAGACACCCTTACCTTCGATTTCGCCTTTACGGAATTCTCCTCTGTATTCATCACCGTTGGCAAAGGTATAGATGCCGTCTCCGTGCTGAAGGCCATCCTTAAAATCGCCTTTATATTTATTCCCGTTCTTCCAGGTCAATGTGCCCATTCCATCGAATACGCCGTTTTTAAAAGTGCCCTCATAAACAGAGGTATCTGATAAGGTTACCGTTGCAAACTCAATCATCTCCTCTTCTGCCATAGAAGACCCAGAGGCTACCAATAGAAAGGCTGCCATTAAGACTAATGTGCATTTATACATCAGACCCTCCCTTTACACAAATAATATATATAATATAAGTACAAAACTACATTTATACTATTATACCCGATACGCTTCAATAGTAAACTATTTTTTTAAAAGATGGGGGGCAATACGTTAGAAGGAATGCAGTTTAAAAACCTGTAGGCAGATTATAGCCAACATCACTAAGGCGATAACCACCTTAGCTGCTATAGAACCGAGCCTTCCTAAAACTCCTCCTGCTCCGGCCCGAAGAGATTTAATCGTATCTTTATGGATACTCCATTCGACTAAAAAAGCACCGAAAAAGATACCTAGGAATGTTCCTAGTATAAGGCCGACTCCTAATATAACCGACCCTAAAACTGCTCCGATAATTCCGCCAAAAAGCGCGCCAACTACAGCTGCGTTTGAAGCACCGAATTTTTTAGCACCGATTATAATAAAAACATACTCCAGTACCTCTCCACAGAGATAGAGGGTAAGAAGAACCACCAGATGTTTTATGGTCAGGATACTAAAATCCGTCATTGCAGAATACAACAACGAACCGATAATAATAATCAATGTCCCGAAAGTTGTAAAAAATATTGCCAAAAAACCAACCAGAATAGATACGGTTAAAATGACCAATGCTAATAGTTCCATTTTATTCCACCCCCGAATTCTTGCGCCTAGCTGGACTCGAACCAGCACTAGCCAGTTCCGAAGACTGGTGCCTTATCCGTTAGGCAATAGGCGCATATTATAATATCTCGCATTTATCGCCGAGAATTTCTTTAATCTTATTAAGTTTGTTTTTATCTACGGGTTCTATATCAGGCTCCGAGGTCGTACGTACCGGAGAATTTAAATGAATCTTATTAGGATTGATCTGCTCTATGACTTTATTTAATTTCTTGATATACCTGATATCGTCATTCACCCCCCGCACCAACATTACTTCAAGCCAAATCTTACCGCGAAATTCCTTCCTCAGAGCGATCAAACCGTTAATTATCTGCTCGATCTTAATATTCTGCTTTGGCCGGTCAATCTTAGCAAAGACTTTCTGGACTACGGCATCCAGAGAAGGAACGATTAAATCAGCCCTCATAAGCGAAACACGTATATTGAGATCTGATAATTTCGAGGCGTTTGTGATTACTGCCAGAGGAATATTAGTAACTGTCTTTATCCGGTTAATCACTTCGCCTATTTTTGTATTCAAAGTAGGCTCCCCTAAACCAGAAATAGTAATATACTGCGAGCTCCCTGCGACCTCTGGATTATCCTTGAGCCACCTCTTCAGCTCCTCAATAATATCGTCTACTTTCACATACTCTTTTCTTTCGCCTGTGAGCGTATGCGTCTTGCCTAGCTGGCAGTAAATACAATCAAAGTCACAGATTTTATAAGAAGTCAGGCTGATGCCTAACGATGAACCTAATCTGCGTGAATTAACCGGACCGTAAATGTATTTCATATTTATCTTCTGAAATTTTGGGGCCTCATACTATAAGGCCCCGGATTCTAAATTAATTACAAAACTGATCACTATCTACAGCGCAACAATACTGATGCCTTTCTTTTCTGCTAACTCTAGCGATTGTTTCTGATCGATAAAAAGCGTCTTACCGGATTCGATTGCCAGGCACTTCGCACCCGCTTTTTTAAGGCTTTTTACTGTATTTAAACCAACTACCGGTACGTCAAATCTTAAATCCTGCTTAGGCTTACTCACTTTAACTACTGTAAAACCCCTGCCGCGGGTAATCTTACCCGCACGCAAAATCAGGTTATCTGTCCCTTCTAAAGCCTCAACAGCAACTACTGCTTTATCCTTAACTGCTATAGTCTGGCCAATATCAAGTTTGGCGATCTCCTTGGCTAGAGATAAACCAAAATCTATATCTTCCCGGACTAAAGCATCCGGCTCGCAACTGGTAAGCGTACCTTGAGCAGGCATAAAATCTTCCAGAAAAATCGTAGAATTTAACAACTCCAACCCTGACTCTTCCAGCCTATCGGCAATTTTACCGAATATCGTATCTGCCTTTTTATCTTTTAAATTAACAAGCAATTCTTTCAGCTGTTCGTCTCTATATATTTCTTTACTAAAGAGCCTGGAGGGTGAGATCTGTCCTGCCATAACTATCTTGGTTATGCCCTCCTGCTTGAAGATCTCAGGGACCCGGCTAAAATCACTAAGGCTCAGCCAATGGATTTTATCGACAAAATCCTTAAGCCTCGGCGAAGTATCACCCTTGATCGCTACGGCGACAATATAATAATTCTTCTTCTTTGCGGCAGCTGAAAATATAAAAGGGAATTTTCTATTACCTGCAATCAGGCCTATTCTTTCCATAATCCAAGCTTTTAAGACTTACGTACGGAACGGGATATCCCCCGTTTCGAATCTCTAATGAATTTAATCAGATAGGAGACTTCCGAAGTCTTTGGGATTTCTTTTTCTATTTTTTCTAATGCGTGTTTCGTGGTGAGGCCTTCATTAAAGATAATTTTAAAGGCGCGGCTGAGGTTTTTTAGTGAATCTTGCCCGACATTATTGCGTTTTAGGCCGATAAGATTTAATCCATATACTGAGGCAGGATGCCCGTCACAGGTAGAATAAGGCGGAATATCCCGCACTACTTTTGAACATCCACCGATAATCGAAAGAGTACCTACTTTGACAAACTGATGTACGGCGCCAAGGCCTCCTACCACAACCTTGTCTTCTACTCTAACGTAACCGGCGAGTGTCCCGTTATTTGCAATTACGCAGTCATTACCCACTATACAATCATGGGCCACATGCGCATAAGCCATGAAAAGGTTATCGTTACCTATAACTGTCTTTGCACCTTTTTCTGTACCCGGATTAAAAGTACAATACTCACGGATTATATTATTATCTCCGATCTCTAAGAAGACTTGCTCGCCTTTATATTTTAAATCCTGCGGCCGACTCCCTAATACCGCTCCGGTAAATACCTCGCAACCAGATCCTATAGAAGTATTACCGGTAATCACACAGTGCGACCCGATCTTGCTACCTGCGTCGATACTGACATTATCTGCGATAATAGTATAAGGGCCGACCTGAATATCGCCGGCCAATTTCGCTTTCTTAGAGACGACTGCTGTAGGATGTATCTGCATGATCAGCTTTCAACTAACGCAAACATCAAATCTGCCTCTGCTACCACTTTCCCTTCAACCAGTGCCTTGGCATGCACCTGTCCGGTCTTGGACCTTATCTTGCCTGCCGTAACGTCCAATATCAACTGGTCGCCGGGGAGGACGGTTTTTCTAAACTTTATATTATTTGCCGCCATAAAAAACGCTAACTTTCCTCGATTTTCTTCAGGAGAGAGCATCATGATCCCACCCACCTGAGCCAGTGCTTCAATAATCAAAACTCCCGGCATTACCGGCCTACCGGGAAAATGGCCTTTAAAAAAATAGTCATCTTTCGATAGATTCTTAAGGCCGGTAGCACGCTTTCCTTCTTCAAGATGTAGGACTCTGTCCACGAACAAAAACGGATCCCGGTGAGGAAGAATTTTCTTAATCTCTTCTATACCTAATCCTTCCCCTGAACTGAACTGATAGCCGGTGGCATCTATTATCCCGACACCTCCGGCAATATATCTCTGCCTCTGCTGAATTAACTTTTTTACCATCTTCAGATTCAAAGAATGGCCGCTCCTTAAAGCAATAATGTGGCCTTTTATCGGCGAACCTAAGAGATATAAATCCCCTAATAGATCTAATATCTTATGCCTGGTGAACTCATCATCAAAGCGTAACGTATTTTTTATCACTCCTTCTTTCCCAACAACCAGGGTATTTTCATAGTTCGCCCCCTGGCCCATACCCTGATTCTGTAATCCAGCAGCTTCATTCTCTAGGCAAAACGTACGGGCTGAAGCAATCTCCTCCTTAAATAACTCTGGATCCATACTCACTTCCAGATACCCCGATTTAAGCATCGGATGTTCATAGCTCAAGGTGTAAGAGATTCTAAATTTATTTTCCGGCAATGCCACGATAGAAGCCCCATCTTCTTCCACAAAAATAGGATCTCTAATCGCGAAATAATTTTTATCTTTCTCCTGTTGCTTAATACCTGCTTTATTCAGAACCTCAAAAAACCCCAGGCTACTACCGTCTAATCCGGGGATCTCGTTATTATCGATTTCAATATTAATATTATCTATACCGATCCCTGCCAATGCCGCCATCAGATGCTCTATAGTCTGTACCTCAATATTTCCATGGCCCACGGAAGTACGCCTGGGGGAACGCGATGGCGCAAGTAAATTATCAATCGAAGCCTTAATCTTAGGCTGATCGGGTAAATCCGTACGAATGAAGTTAATACCGCAATTCACATCTGCGGGCTTAAATTTTATATTCACCTTATTTGCCGTATGCAGCCCTATGCCATTCAGGCTGACTTCTTTTTGTATAGTCTTTTGTTTTTCTGTATCCTGAGTAACCATAATTATTTAATTTTTAATTTTTCTTCTAACTCTGCTATTTTTTTCTCTAGCTTCTTGACTGTCTCGAATAACTTGGGGAGATGCTTAGTACAGGCATGGACCCGCATCGCCTGATCATGAGGCCTGGCAGGATAACCCGATACGAACGTCTTGGGGGGTATGGATTTAGTCACTCCCCCTTGAGCTCCTACTACTGCCTCGTCCCCTACGGTAATATGCCCCACTAAACCTGCCTGGCCCGCAAGGGTAACGTTCTTCCCTAAGGTCGTGCTTCCGGAAATTCCTACCTGGGCAACGATTATACAATTTTCGCCGATTGCCACATTATGAGCGATCTGCACCAGATTATCAATCTTGCAACCACGGCCTATTACTGTCTTATCAAAACGGGCACGGTCAATAGTGACATTAGCTCCGATCTCCACGTCATCGCCGATCTCCACTATCCCCACCTGAGGAATCTTATGATGTCCGCCTTTAATCGTTGCAAAACCAAATCCATCCGAACCAATAACAGTACCGCTGTGGATTATTACCCTCTTACCTATCGCGGTATACTCCCGAATAGAAACATTAGAATAAATCAAACTGTCGCTTCCGATCTTGGTGTGGTGTCCAATATAGCACCCGGAATAAATTATAGAATTTTCCCCGATAGCAACATTATCTTCTATAACCGCGTAAGGCCCGATAGCCACATTCTTTCCAAGGGCAACATCTTTACCGATCACTGCCCTCGAGTGAATTCCTTTAGGATGGATTACGCCATTAGGCATAAAAGAAGAGATGATCTTCGTGAATGCCAAGGAAGGATTCTCGATACGAATAATCGGTTTAGAGGAATTTTCGATTTCCAGGGGGGCGACGATCGCTGAAGCCTGTGTTTTCTCTATTAGAGAAAAGTATTTCGGATTAGCGACAAAAGTAATCTCTCCCTTACACGCCTCTTTAATCCCGGAGGCTCCGGTGATTACAACACTGTCATCTCCAACTACTTCTCCTCCGATAATTTTAGCAATTTCCTTTAAGCTCTTCTGCATTTACCTCTTCTTATATCCCTTATTAAGAATATCTACAATCTGATCAGTTATATTGAATGCTTGATCCTGATAAACTAAAACCCGATCATTAAAGACAAAAGAATACCCTTCTTTCTTTGCGTACTTGCTGATTGCGCCTTCAATATCCTTCATCAATTCTTTCATCCTCTCATCTTGTTCTTTACGTAAATCAGTCTGCTGCTGCCTATCATAATCCTGCAGGCTTTTCGCCTTATCTTCTAAGCTTGATCTTTTTTCTTCCTTCTCTTGATCGCTCAATAAATTGATTTTATCCTGCAGTTTTTTGATCTCGCCTACCTTCGTTTCTCTTTCCTTAGTATAGATTTCTTCTTTCTCGCCCAGGCTCTTATCGAAGTCTTTGGTTTTGCCATATTCACTAAAGATCTTACTTAAATCAACGTAAGCAAATTTCTCCGCCGCCATTGATACACCAACTAACATAACCAAACTCAAAAATGTAACCAAAATTACCAACTTCGTTACTCTTGCCATCTAACTCCTCCTTTTTTTTAGTCTCTTGTCTTTGGTCTTTAGTCTTAAGTCTCAAAATGCGTGTCCTGCGCTAAAGTGAAATTTTCCGCTTTTCGTATCTTCCTCTCCGGGCGCTGTATCTAAAGGTACTCCATAGTCCAGCTTGATCGGGCCGATAGGCGTCTTGATCCTAAACCCTAGACCCACGCTTGACTTCAGGCCACCTGAACCTATATCATTCATTTTACCCCAAACATTACCGATATCGTAAAAGACCGCTGCTTTCAAGAAATCTAACACCGGATGAGTATACTCAATATTACCGACGAGCATCGACTCTCCGCCTAAAGGATCTTTGGAAGCAGGGTCAATCGGGCCCAGGGACCTTTCTTCGTAGCCTCTCACCGTAGAAGCACCGCCGGCAAAGAACCTCTCATAAATCGGCACTTTTTCAGTATCGCTGTACCCTTCCACCAAGCCGACCCTGGCCTTAAATTCTAAAGCAGAGTTTTTGAATAACGGAAAATACTGTGAAGCTGCGCCAAAATATTTCAAGAATTCTTTGTCTCCTCCAAAAGGGCCACCCGCCCACTCAAAAGAACTGCTTAGGAAATTGCCTTTTCTGGGATAAAATACATTGTCTCGGGTATCAAAGGTTATGCCCGGCCTTAAACTGCTGATTACATTCTCCCCCTCTTCACTCTTCAGGTCACTGGAAGCTGTTGTCACTACATCGGTTATTTTTATATTATCATACCTATAACTTAAATTCGCTCTTACATATTCCGACACCTCTGTCCCCAGGCGTATATCTCCGCCGGTGATATCCTGATCGTATCCGTAGCCAATATCTTCTTCGCGCTCATGCTGGCGCTTATAAAGATCGAAACCGAATGAAACCGGATAATCAAAGATCCAGGGATCGGTAAAACTCAGGTCAAACCCGCTGCTCACTGATCCAAATGATGCGCGTAATCTCAAATCCTGTCCGGCGCCGGTAAAATAAGGAAAATTCTTCCAATCGAAGTTCTTCTGTTCGATTTCAATAAAACCTACAAATTGATCGACTGTACTGTACCCACCGCCGAAACTAAAAGCACCGGTTTTAGACTCCTTAACTTCAACGATTAAATCTTTTTTACTAGGCACTCCCGTATCTTTGGCATCGTAACCTACTTCTTCAAAAAATCCTAAGTTTTGTATTCTCTCCTTGCTCCTCTTTAATTTATCCCCATCAAATCTGTCTCCGGGGTATATCCTTAATTCCCTCCGTACAACTACATCCTTTGTCTTCACATTACCCACCACCCTGATTTTATCCACATATACTATTTCATTCTCAGCGATATTGTAAACAATATCCACTCTTCCGGTATAGGAATTTAAGGAGGTGGCTTCCTCTATCTGGTTAGATATGTACCCTTTATCAAAATAAAGACTCTGAATATTTGCGATATCTGCTTTTAAAGCTTCCTGACTGAAGACCTTACCCGGTACACAATATTCTAACCTGGCTAGGATCAAAGCTCTAGAGAGATCCTTATTCCCCTGAATAGCGACATTCCCCACGAGGTATCTTTTACCTTCTTTGATTTTTATGGTAATGTAGAGTAAGTAAGGTTTTCGTTCATCGGATTTTATTTCATAATCGACCTCTACGTCAGTAAATCCTTCTTTCCTGTAAAAAGCCCTTATCCTCTCCATATCCTCCGTTAATAGATCATCCTTTAATATCCCGGCATTCAACCACCACGCTCTCTTGGTCTTGATTAATCTTAAGATTCGCTTATCGAGGAAACTGAGATTTCCTTCGACAAAGATATTTTTAATCCTCACCTTCTTGCCTTCGCTGACCACAAATTTGACCTTAGCTTTATTAGTCTCTTTGTCGATATCTACCTGATGATTGATAACCACGTCGGAAAAACCCTTCTTCTCATACATCTTCTTAAGCGTGCGTACATCTTCAGCCAGGCTGGGATAATCAAGATGCTGGTTCTCCCTGGTTTTTAATTCTTCTTTAAGGCTCTCCTGCCTGACAGTCAACCTTCTGATGCCGGAAAGCTCGACTTTCTCAATAATCGGCCTCTCTACAACCCTGACTGTAATCTTCACTCCCTCTTTATAGTCTTCCGTATCGATCTTTATATCGCTAAAAAAACCTAAGAGATAAAGACGCTTTAAGTCATCGCTGACGATGTTCTCCTGATAGGGGCTGCTGATGCGGGTCTTCATCTTGGAGATGATTTTGTTGGTACTGATGAATTTATTTCCTTCGACCTCTATCGCAGTCACTAATCTGACTTCCGTCAAAGATTCTTTCACCGATGCTTCTTCTTCCTGGGCAAATAAAGCAAAGCTAAAATTCAGAATGATACAAGATATCAGAACTAGAGAAAATAGTTTTTTCATTATTCCATCCTTGCAATATTTTCGAACCTGGTATATTCCTTAATAAAGGTCAACGACACTGATCCTACCGGGCCGTTGCGCTGTTTGGCGATGATTACTTCCGCCCTGCCTTGATTATCCGGTGTAGGATTATAATATTCTTCTCTTAATATCAAAACTACCACATCCGCATCCTGCTCTATTGCTCCGGATTCCCTGAGGTCAGAAAGCTGCGGCCGGTGATCTGTACGTGACTCCACAGCCCTGGATAACTGGCTGATCGCCATAACCGGTATATGTAATTCTCGTGCCAGCGCCTTTAAAG
The DNA here is from genome assembly GCA_018814745.1 of Candidatus Omnitrophota bacterium. Classification (GTDB taxonomy): domain Bacteria; phylum Omnitrophota; class Gorgyraeia; order Gygaellales; family Profunditerraquicolaceae; genus JAHIZC01. The sequence continues at coordinate 2,146 of JAHIZC010000223.1, read as the reverse complement.
AACGTGAAATCTCAGAGATCTCCTGCTGTCTATTCTCCATCCTCGCTGAACCTCGCATCAATTGCATATAATCCAACACGATCATTTTTATATCGTGGTGCGCTTTCAATCGACGCGCTCTTGCCCTTAATTCCATTACAGAAATTGCCGGAGTATCATCTATGAATATCGGCGCTTCAGATAGTTTTCCTGCTGCCGCAGTCAGACGCGGCCAATCGGAAGTTGCCAGATAACCGGTCCTTACCTTGTGTGCATCCACCCGGGCATGCGCACAGAGCATCCTTTGTACCAACTGCTCTTTGGACATCTCTAAACTAAAGAGCGCTATAGGGATCTTCTCGACTACACCCACGTATTCTGCTATACCGATAGCAAAGGCACTCTTTCCCATTGAGGGCCTGCCGGCGACCACGATTAAATCAGAAGACTGTAAACCGGCTGTCTTAACATCAAAATCAACATATCCGGTAGGTACTCCTGTAACATGTTCTTTCCTCTGATAAAGCTTATCTATCATCTCGATACTGTCTTTTATAACCTCTTTCATGTGCGAGTAGGTACCCTGGCTCCTCCTGTCGCTGATTTCAAATATAAATTTCTCTGCACTATCTACCACCTCATCGACATTCCCATCACTCTCATAACAGAGCGAGACTATCTTGGTGGCGTTATTAATCAGCGTCCTAAGGATACTCTTCTCTTTGACAATGCTTACATAATGGCCGATATTAGCCGCCGTAGGAACAGAATTGACTAAAGCAGTTAAGTAACTTGCCCCTCCGATACCATCAAGGGCATCATCCTTTTTCAGTGCATCGGTCAAGGTAACCAGATCGACTGGTTTATTGGCGTTAAAAAGGCCGACTATTGACTCGAAGATTTTTTGGTGGGAATCTTTATAAAACGAAGCTCTCTCCAGGGATTCGCAGGCAGTACTAATTGCTTCCTCATCCAGCAACATAGAGCCCAACACTGCCATCTCAGCTTCTAAGTTCTGCGGTGGTATCTTCTCTAACGCTATTTCGGGCATGTTAAATGAGCGCATAACTTACGGTCACTTTGTTCCGTAAGTTATATGCGCGAATTAATCCCCCCTGCTTTCTTGCGAAAGCAAGAAGGGGGGATAAGTTCGGACAAATAAGTTACGTCAAATATATTCTTAATATAATTATCCATAACTTATGTCCTCACTTATTTTTTAACAATCCAAACCTTCACTTTTGCAATGATCTCAGGATACAGCTTAATCTCAACCTCATAGATCCCCAGAGCCTTTATTGGTTCAGTTAGCATAATAGAACCCTTATCTATCTCATAATTTTCCTCTTTCAAGGCCGCTGCAATGTCTTGCGCAGTAATACTGGCGTAGAGCTTATCTTCCTCTTGAGCCAATACAGGGATAGTCAAAGATAATCCGGCTAATTTTTCCTTGAGCTCCTGGTATTCTTTCTTTATTTTTTCCATCTCTTGAAGCTTGCGTTGACTTTCCTGCTCGAGTCTTTTGATATTCGAGCTAGTCTTGGGGATCGCCAATTTGTTAGGGATAAGAAAATTTCTTGCATAGCCGTCCTTAACCTTGATTACGCTGCCCGCTTTACCTAATTTTTCTACGTCTTGTGTTAGGATAATTTCCATCTCTTAACGTGTATAAGGCAGGAGTGAAATAAACCTTGCCTTCTTGATAGTTTCCACCAGCATCCTCTGGTGTCTGGCACAATTGCCTGTCAACCGGCTTGAGACTATTTTACCTCTATCGTTAACAAAAGTCTCTAACCTCTTCACCTCTTTGTAATCCAAACTTTTTACTTTATCCGTGCAAAACCGGCATGTCTTCTTCCTTACTCCAAAAGGAGATAAGCGCTTCTTACGGATCAGCTTTAACTTACCCCTCATCGGTTTACCCCTCATTGACTTGCTCCTCTCTTTCCTCTAACCAATTCGACTCAGTAGATACTTCGGCTGTTACCGGTGCTGCCCCTTTATTGCGGGGAGCGCCCAAAAACTGCACGCGCTCTGCCCTGACCTCAATTACATTACGTTTCTGCCCGCTATTATCCTCCCAACTGCGGGATTGAAGCCTTCCCTCGATAAAACACGAACTGCCTTTGTGTAGATACTGATTGCAGGTCTCTGCCTGCCTATTCCA
>JAHIZC010000222.1 GCA_018814745.1 Candidatus Omnitrophota bacterium | reverse complement strand
TCCTGTAGTTACAATAAATGCCAAAACATCATGTGCTTCATCATTATCAACACTAGCATCTATATTTACTTCATCGGATTCGAGATAATCAGGCAATCTTACTTTTGGCTGTAACCAAGATATATTGAATTTTCTTCCAAGCGACCTTCTAATTTTACTTTTAGTTCTTAATAAACGCTTTACAAAATGGCTGTTACTGACAAAACTTTTTACATTTGAAAATTCAAGGTAACTTTTTTGTTTTTCTTTAAATTGTCGATATCTAAAGCTATAACGATAATCATCGTTCCATCCTTTACGCAGAGAACGCCCCATTTCGTTCCAGCCAGTGTAAATTACAATTAAATCAGGATCTAATGCCATCATCTCTAAACCCAAAAGGATATAACACTGAGAAGAATCATAAGATGGTATTCCGGCATTGATTACTTCAATCTTTAATTTTGGATTATTAATGCGTGAATTAAGCTTCCCTTCGAGTAGAGCTGGGTAGGTATGGACGTTTGAGCTGGCTCCAAGCCCAAAAGTAGTAGATTCTCCAATACAAATTATCCGGAAAATATCCTTGGGTTTATTTAAGGATATCTCTCTGCTCCTAAAACCGAGTGAATTTATTTTAACCAATGCGTTTTCATAATCTCCCTTAAAATCGGGCCTTAATCGGTGTTCTAAGTAAGGAACTTTATAAAACAGATTATATTTCGTGCCTTCTCGTTTGAACTTTCCATACTCATAAACCGAAGAGAATACCTCACCGATAATGAAGATAAATATAAATATGGCTAGATATATAAAAATATATTTGAATAATTTGACCATGAATAATAAGTGTTTTTTCATTTAGAGGCTATTATACCACCAAAAACACGGGGACGGTTCTATTTTTAATAGCTAGAAAAAATAGAACCGTCCCCAAGTTTTTTATTCCAATGCGCCTGCCTGCCGGCAGGCAGGGGTTTGGAATTTTGAGTTAGGGGTGGGATAATTTTTTAAAGATATACTCAACTGCTTCAGCTACGGTTAAGATTTTATCTGGCGCCTCATCCGGTATCTCAAAGCCAAACTCTTCCTCTAAGACCATAACTACCCTGAGGCCGTCTACAGAATCAAGCCCTAAATCTTCTCTGAAGTAGGAATTAAGCTCGATTTTTTCTCCCTTAAGCTTAAACTCCTGAACTAAGCGTTCCCGTATTCTTTGAAAGACCCCTTCTTTAGTAATCGCTCTGTTGTTTTTTAATATTTTCTTCGGCTTCAGAGGAATTATTTTCTGTGAAGTAGCAATTCTTAGCCTTTCCATGAATTCCCGAACAGAGCGAGCGTGGTTAAGAATCTTCTGAGTAATCTGTAGGGAGATAGGATGAGGACCAATGGGGTCAATGGTATCCTGGACCATGAAGTTTATCATATGTATATCATTTCCAATATAGTGAGTAAGCATTTCTCTAATTATAGGATGCAGGGGCATATCATCGGTAAACTCGGGAAAGTTAAGCTTCTCTTTAGATGCCACTGTAATTTGATTTACTATATCTTTGATATGACGAGTATACTGCATAATTTTCTTTGCTTCTTTGATAGGTATATCTTCTTCGTTATCCAAGTAACTGTGGCAGAGTAGGTTTATAGTAGTTATGTCATCTCCAATACGATGATAGAGAAGTTCCCAGATTTCTGGAATAATACGAATATTCTCGTTTTTTATTCTCTCAAAAAGCTCTTTTTCGTTTGGAAGAGGATTGGCCATGGATTGCTAAAATTAGAACTTGATATTTGCTACCTCAGAAACTGCTTTTTCTAATTCTTTGGGCTCCAAGGGCTTTAAAACATACGCTGAGGCGCCAAGGTTGCGCGAAGCTTCTACTTTGTCCTTTTCAGTGATGTAGGTTACCATAATGCAGATGGCATTCTTATCTATCTCTTTAATTTTTTTTAAGGTCTCTATGCCGTCGATTGGCGAGTAGGGCATATGTATATCAATGAGGCTGATAAAGGGGCGTTCTTTCTTGAAAATCTCTACTGCAGTTACGCCATCTGTGGCGCCAAAGACAGTAAAGCCTCTTTTTTCAAAGATTTTTTTGGTATAATAAACTATGCCTTCTTCATCGTCAACTACTAAAAGTTTTAAAGGTGGCTTCT
>JAHIZC010000221.1 GCA_018814745.1 Candidatus Omnitrophota bacterium | reverse complement strand
TACTAAATCCATATGGTACATATTTAGTTGCTTTTTATGCTATCGTAGTAGCTTCTGCAATCATGAAATACCGTCTTATGGATATTACTGTTGCTATTACTCGAGCTGGAATCTTTATAATAGTTTATACTCTGGTCATAGGACTGCCTTTTGCTGCCGCGTTTCGTTTTAAAGGTCCACTTATTGAGCTGCTAGGCGCAAGCTGGTGGATACTACCCTTGAGCTTAATGGCCGGATTAGCCACAGTCGGTCCTTTTGTCTATATATATTTTCAACGCAAAGCAGAGGACACCCTACTTAAAGAGCAAAGACGTTATCAATCAACCTTAAAACAGGCATCGATTGGGATGACACGCATCCGAGACTTACGGAAACTATTAGACTTAATCGCACACATCGTTACTAAAACTGTCAAGATATCTTACGTTGCAATTTATCTTTATAATCAGGAAACTAATGACTATGTATTACAGGTAAGCCGCGATAAGGGAAGATCGCCTATCCCTAAATTAAGCTCGGATAATACCCTAATCAGCTGGATTTCAGTCAAGCGCGATCCGCTAATCTATGAAGAGGTAAAACGGAAATGGCAGGATACGCGCGACGCTACTTATTATCACCTGGAGCAGAATATGCGCTTGCTTACCGCAGAAGTAATCATTCCCAGCTTCTTAGAAGATAGATTCATCGGCTTTATTGTACTGGGAGATAAGGTCTCGGGACAGATTTACACACCGGAAGACTTAGGCGTTTTCCAGGTCCTTGCCAGCCAGGCGGCTCTAGCGATTGAGAATGCCCAATTCTATGCCGAAACCAAAACCATGCAGGACCAGGTTGCCCAGGCAGAGAAGATGGCTACAGTTGGAACCATGGCTGACGGCATATCACATCAGATAAATAACCGGTTTTACGCGCTCTCATTAATCGCAGGGGACACCATTGATACCATAAAATTAACTGATACTGAAAAATGTACCCCTGAAGTTAAAGATATGATTAGCCGGATTAGCAAAGCCCTTGATCGAATCCAGACGAATGTAATGCAGGGTGGCCAGGTTGTAAAGGATATCTTAAAGTATACCCGTAAGGGAGAGGGGAGCGTTGAGCCGGTAACCCTGGATCAGATCATTGACAGCACATTAGAGATGGTGCAATATAAGGTCAAGCTCTCTGAAATCGACCTTATACGTAATTATTCAAAAGAGATCCCTAAGATTAATAGTAATCCTATCCAGCTACAGGAGGCATTTTTTAACTTTATTGATAATGCCTATGATTCTATAATGGAACGGCAAAATGAGCTGAAAGAAGAAAACTACCGGGGAAAAATTACTATTTCAGCTAAACCTAAAGGAAGCTGCTTAGAGATTATAGTAGAGGATAATGGCCTAGGCATAAAGGAAGCTGATATGAAAAAGCTTTTTACCCCATTTTTTACAACTAAAATTTCAGCACGTAAAAAAGGTACCGGCCTTGGCCTTTATGTGATCAGGCGTATCATCACTGACATGAACAAAGGCAAATTAACCTTTGAGTCTCAATATAAGGTAGGCACTAGATTTATTATTGAGCTGCCGATTGCAACATAATTAAGAGGTTTTATTGACAACTATATTAAAATGCGTTATTTTAAAAAGGAGTGAAAATGCCAAGATTATTAATTGTGGATGACGAACAGGACGTAAGGGAATTCGCAGCGAATTTCTTTCGCAAACGAAAACTCGAAGTTCAGACTGCCTCTAGCGGAGAAGATGCGCTGAGTCAGCTAGAAAAAGAAAAAGCTGATTTAGTGCTTTTAGACATCAAGATGGCAGGGATCGACGGAGTGGAAACTTTAAAACGCATCAAAAAGATGGATAAAGAGGCACGAGTAATAATGGTTACGGGCAGAAAGCCGGAGGATGATGGTTCATTTGAACAATGCCGTCAACTAGGAGCAGTTGATTACATCCATAAACCATTAGAGCTGGATGAACTTGAAAGAGTAGTAATGAAAGCCTTGAAATGAAAATAAATTA
>JAHIZC010000220.1 GCA_018814745.1 Candidatus Omnitrophota bacterium | reverse complement strand
TCTTCCTCTTGCTACTTCCATCTCAATATTTAGTTTAACATCTTTGGTAAGTGTGGCGATATGAAGATCGGGATTTATTATTTCTATTGTTTCGTCGACTTCGATATCTTTCGCCTTTACCTCACCTTTGGTGGTCCTCTTTAGGTAAATTGTTTTAGGTATCTTGGAGTGAGAGTTTAATAGTAGGCTTTTTAAATTCAGAATTATTTCCGGAACGTCCTCGACAACTCCGGCGATGGTCGAAAATTCGTGCTGTACACCTTGTATTTTAACAGAGGTGACTGCACTGCCTTCGATAGATGAAAGGAGTACTCTTCTTAGGGAATTCCCTAATGTGACTCCGTATCCTCTCTCAAACGGAGCAGCAGAAAATCTGCCGTAAGTACTCGTATAAGTTGATTCATCGCATTCTAGCCTTTTAGGTAACTGAAAATCTCGCCATTTAATTCCCATTTTGCCTCCTTAAATGAGCAGATAACTTACGGAAGCTTTATAGAAGCAACGTAAGTTATAGCAGGAAATTTAATATTAAATACGTCTGCGAATTTAACCCCGCCCTTTTGGCGGGATAAAATATGATTTTTCCTCACTTAGAGTATAACTCCACGATTAACTGTTCCTGAATCAGTTGCTGTATGTCTTCCTTTTCGGGCAGTCTTAATATATTTGCCCGGAGTGATTTTTGATCAAAGTCCAACCAGGAAGGTAAAGTCTTGTCTTTGGAAGTCTCAAGATTCTCTCTTATCTTATTTAGTCCTTTTTCTTTTGCCTTCATCGTAATCGCATCGCCTTTACTTACGGTAAATGATGGGATATTTACCCGTTTTGAATTTACATAGACCTGGTTGTGCCTAACTATTTGCCTTGCTTGTGAACGGGATAAGCCTATGCCTAACCTAAATATTACGTTATCCAGCCTCCTCTCCAAGAGCTGCAGCAATACCTTTCCGGTAACACCCTTTGACCTGGCGGCAATTGAGAAGTATCTACGGAATTGTTTCTCAAGCACACCATACATCCTCTTCACTTTTTGCTTTTCCCTCATCTGCAAGCCGTAGTTGGAGAGTTTAACTCTTCTTTTATTTGCCTGCTGGCCAGGGGCATAATTCCTCTTGACCACTGCGCATTTTTCCAGAAAACACCTTGTGCCCTTTAGAAATAGTTTCTCCTGCGCACGCCTGCATAATCTACAAACCGCACCCGTGTATCTTGCCATCTATTATACTCTCCTTTTCTTCTTAGGACGACATCCGTTGTGAGGCATAGGAGTGACATCTTTTATAGAGGTAACTGTGAGTCCTGCTGCCTGGATTGCCCTGATCGCAGACTCCCTGCCGAATCCAGGGCCTTTTACGCGTACTTCTACTTCTTTCATCCCGATTTCTTTAGCTTTCCTGGCTGCATCGGTTGCGGCTACCTGAGCGGCAAAAGGAGTGGACCGTTTTGAACCACCATAACCCACAACTCCGGGAGTCGACCAGACCATAACATTCCCCTGCTTGTCAGTGATCGTGATCACGGTATTGTTAAAACTCGCCTTTATATGGACTATTCCCGAGGTTACGCCCTTTGCTATTTTTTTCTTCTTTGCTTTATCTTTAGTTGCCATTAATTACTACCCTCCTTTTATCCCCTCCGCTTCGCTCCGGGGACTCCGCTCACCTACGGTTCGCTCCGCTTTGGAGCGGGTGCTGCCTTCTTAACTATAGGATCTTTCTTAATTATCTGCATACCTTTGCGGCGAGGACCTTTCCGGGTCCTTGCATTTGTCCGTGTACGCTGTCCCCTGACAGGTAAACCTTTCTTATGACGCATACCTCTCCAGCAACCGATATCCGTCAATCTTTTGATATTCTGGGATATATCCCGGCGCAGGTCACCTTCGAATCTCTTCCCACTTTTTTGGATGGTGTTAGTGATGCGCGCGATCTCCTCTTCCGATAAATCCTTTGCTCTACGATTCGGATCGATTTCTGCCTCTTTGAGGAGCTGATTTGAAGTAAATCTTCCGATTCCATATAAATAGGTAAGTGAAATTTCAATTTTTTTCTCTTTAGGAATATCAACACCTAAAATCCTGGGCATTATTTTCTCCTATCCTTGCCTTTGTTTATGCTTAGGGTTATTGCAGATTACTCTGACAATTCCCCTTCTTTTTATAACCTTACATCTTTCGCAAATCTTTCTTACCGATGCTTTTACCTTCACCCCGCACCTTCTTTTTATTTAAATGTTTTTTTGCTCCCGAACCTTTTGTCTAGCAATGAATTATTAGAAGGTGCGGGGTTCATTTTATTTAATCCTGTATGTGATTCTCCCTCTGTTTAAATCGTAAGGAGAAAGTTCTAGTTTTACTTTATCACCCGGTAATATTCTGATAAAATGCATCCTCATTTTTCCGGAAACATGCGCAAGTACCATGTGCCCGTTATCAAGCGTTACTTTAAACATCGCATTCGGCAGCGCCTCAACAATCTTACCTTCGGTCTCAATCAGTTCTTCTTTTGCCATGTTAATTATCAGTCAATATTTCCGGGCCTTGATTGGTAATCGCTACCGTGTGTTCAAAATGAGCAGATGCCTGCCTATCTTTGGTAACGGCGGTCCAGCCATTATCCAGGATCTCTGATTCCCATGTTCCCATGTTAACCATCGGTTCTATTGCAAAAACCATTCCATGTTTTAATACCGCGCCTTGATCAGGTTGTCCGAAATTAGGTATCTCCGGTTCTTCGTGCAGGCTACGCCCGATCCCATGCCCGACAAACTGGCGCACTACTGAAAAACCGTTATTCTCCACGTAATCTTGAATAGCGCAAGAGATGTTTGATAACCGATTACCTACTTTTGCCTGTTTGATACCTTCTGATAAAGCCTGCTTTGTCACTTTGATCAATTTCTCTAGCTTTGAGTCTATGATCCCAACTGGTACGGTAACTGCTGAATCCGAAAAGTATCCTTTATAATTTATACCCAGGTCTAAGCTGAGAATATCGCCTTGCTTGATTCTTTGTTCATCCGGAATGCCATGTACAATCACGTAATTGGTGGAAGTACAGGTTGAAGCCGGAAAACCGCGGTATCCTTTAAAAGCAGGCAGGCAATCCTCTTCGGCGACTAACCGCTCGGCAAGGTTATCAATCTCTTCGGTAGAGACTCCACTCTTTACTGCCTCCTCTAATTTCCTTATGATCCGATTCAAAATCTTCCCCGCTTCTCTTAACATCTTTAGATCTTCTTCAGACTTTAAGGGTATCATTGCAATTTTGCGCAAGCTCGATTATTTTATTCAATACCACCGAAGCATCCTCATCAGCGCTGATATGATGGAGCTTTTTCTTGTCAGCGTAATATTTAATTAAAGATGATGTTTCTTGTTCATAGACATCAAGCCGTTTTCTTACCGTTTCTTCTTTATCATCACTTCTTTGATACAGCTCCCCCTGGCATGCGTCACAAATGCCTGTTTTTTTCGGAGGCATATTGGTGGCGTGAAAGTTAAGGCCGCATTTACCACAGACCAAACGGCCGGTTAAGCGCTGTATGATTATAGGCACACTTGTATCTAAATAAACAACTATATCTGCCTCTGTTTTCCTTTCTTCGAGTACCTGATCTAATGCCTTGGCTTGGCTTAAGTTTCTCGGATAACCGTCGAGGATAAAATCTTTCATGACAGCTTTCTCGGATAGTCTTTGATTCAGCATTTCAGCGACTAAATTATCAGGGACGAGTAAACCTTTCTCCATAAAACTTTTCGCCTTACTTCCTAAAGATGTTCCATTTTTTACATTGCTTCTGAGTAGGTCGCCCGTAGAAACATGGGGTATATTTAATCTCTGAGCTAATCTTTTCGCCTGCGTTCCCTTACCGGCACCGGGAGGGCCTAATAAAATAATCTTCACTATCTTCTCCCCTTCATGCGTCCGCCTTTTACAAAACCGTCATAATGATGCATAAGGAGATGCGATTCAATTTGCTTTAAAGTATCAAGCATCACTCCTACGATAATCAGGATACCCGTTCCTCCGAAAAATGAAGCTACAAGGTAAGGCACCTTAAGCCAGGCCATAATAAAATCGGGGAATATCGCGATAAAAGCTATGAATAGTGCTCCGGCCAACGTGATGCGAGTCATTACGTAATCAAGAAATTCAGCTGTAGGAGTTCCGGGCCGAATACCGGGTATAAAGCCGCCGTATTTTTTCATATTCTCCGATAGGTCCACAGGGTTAAAGACGATTGCGGTATAGAAATAACAGAAAAAGGTGATTAGTAGCGCAAATACGACGGTATAAAGAACTTGCCCTCTGACCAGGCTCTGCGCTAATCTTTGAAAAGCCGGATTAGGGATAAAAGAAGCTAAGGTCGCCGGAAACAATATGATTGATTGAGCAAAGATTATTGAGATTACCCCTGCGGTATCTACCTTTAAAGGTATGTAAGTTGATTGTCCGCCGTAAATCTTTCTTCCTACGATCCTGCGTGCATATTGAACCGGTATCTTTCTCTGGCCCTGAGTGATTAAGATAACCGCAAATACTACTCCGGCCAATAACGCAGCCATAATTACTAATGTAAATGGCTGAATCTGCCTGCGCGAGGGATCGAATGGAGATATTAATACCCCTAACTGATGAAAGGCTGCCGGGATTCTTGAGATAATGCCTGCGGTAATAATCAGGGAGATCCCGTTACCAATGCCTCTTTCCTGTATTTGTTCTCCCAGCCACATAATGAATATCGTGCCGGTAGTAAGAGTTAAAACGGTAACTATTCTAAATCCCCATCCCGGGTGCATTACGATACGCAATCCTTCAAAGCGGGCAGGATTCTCGAGCCATAAGGCAATGAAGAATGATTGAATTACTGCCAGGCCAACCGTGCCGTAACGGGTAAATTGATTAATTCTTTCGTAGCCGGCTTTTCCTTCTTTCGCTAACTTTTCTAAAGCCGGGATAACAGCTGTGAGCAGCTGCATAATAATCGACGAGGAGATATAGGGCATGATCCCTAATGCGAAGATGGTTAGTTTCTCCATAGCGCCACCGGAGAACATGTTAATCATGCCAAAGATCGTACCCCCGGAAGTCTTTGCAATGCGTTCGAAGAAGCTGGTAAGCGCTGCCCCGTCAATCCCGGGCGTAGGCACAAAACAGCCTATCCGGTAAACCGCAACCAGTGCCCCTGTGATCAATAGCCTTCTTTTTAGGTCCGGTATTTTAAATGAATTAACCAGTGCACTAAGCATTGATAATCTTTGTTTCTCCTCCGGCATTCTTAATTGCTTCAGCAGCTTTTTTTGAAAAAGCATGCGCCTGGATCTTGATCGGATTTTTTATCTCGCCTGTACCCAGAATCTTTACTAATTTATCTTTATTCTTGATTAACCCTTTTTCTTCTAGCAACTTCAAGTCAATAGCAGGCTCTTTTACCTTGCTCAAATTAACTAAATTTACAATCTGGTACTCTTTTTTGAATTTACTCGTAAAACCCCTTTTCGGTATTCTTCTAATTAACGGAGTTTGACCTCCTTCAAGGCCGAGGTAAAAATCTCTTCCTGCGCGTGAAGTTTGGCCTTTACTGCCTCTTGTAGAAGTCTCCCCATGGCCAGATCCGGGCCCTCTGCCAAGATACTTTCTCCGTTTATGTGATCCTTTAGGCGGCCTTAAGGTATGGATACCTACTAACCGGAGAATATCCGTTTTTTCTTTCTCTTTAGGCTTATTCGAAACAGCAGATTTTGATTTTACCGGTTTCTTAGTGACTTTTTTTCTTCCTAATAATTTTGCGCTCATTTGTTTGGTTCAGTTTTTAGGTTAACTAATCCCTGCATAGTCGCCTTGACTACGTTTATTGGATTATTAGTGGTTATACATTTGGTTAAAATATCCTTTATGCCAGCTGATTCACAGATTGCTCTTACCGGGCCGGCGGCGATTACTCCGGTTCCCTCTGATGCCGGCTTTAAGAGTACTCTGGCCGCACCTGCCTTTCCGATAATCTCATGCGGGATGCTCACTCCCTCCATAGGGATTTTGACCATTGATTTCTTCGCCTTGGCTAATGATTTTCGGATTGCCTCTGCTACTTCGTTTGCTTTTTCTAATGCGTAGCCGACATTTCCTTTGGTATCTCCCACAACTACCAGGACGCTAAAATGCATTTTCTTACCGCCTTTTGTTACCTTTGTAACGCGGTTTATAGAGATTATT
>JAHIZC010000219.1 GCA_018814745.1 Candidatus Omnitrophota bacterium | reverse complement strand
TCCATAATGTTCCGTCAGGTTCCATGATGTTCCATAAGGTTACAGTAACCTTATGGAACCTTAAGTAACTTAAGGGAACCTTATGTAACCTAAAAAATATGCGTATTGATATAATCACTATATTCCCCAAGATGTTCGAGCCCGTACTGGGTGAGTCGATGATTAAAAGGGCTAGAGCAAAAGGAAAAGTTAAAATTCAACTCTATGATCTCAGAGACTACACTTCTAATAAGCATAGGAAGGTCGATGACCGGCCTTTCGGCGGCGGCTCCGGTATGGTGATGACGCCAGAACCGGTCTTTAATGCAGTTGAGAGTATAAGATCAAGCTCAAGGATTAGAAAGTCAAAGGTAATTTTACTTTCTCCTCAGGGCAAGAAGTTGGATCAAAAAGCTGCTAAGAGGTTATCTAAATATAAACAGTTGATTTTAATCTGTGGCCATTACGAGGGAGTGGATGACCGGATAAGGCAGCGATTAGTAGACGAAGAAATTTCAATCGGGGACTATGTTTTAACCGGAGGAGAACTCCCGGCGATGGTCTTAGTCGACTCTCTAGTAAGGCTGATCCCCGGAGTTTTAGGCGATAAAAATTCCTTGAATTTTGAGTCATTTGAGGGTAATCTATTAGAATACGCGCACTATACAAGGCCTTCTGATTTCAGGGGTATACGTGTACCTGCAATACTCCTTTCCGGTGACCATAAAAAAATCGAAGCCTGGAGAAAAAAAGAAGCGATAAGAAAAACTAGACGGAGAAGGCCGGATCTTCTTTGTGCTAAATACAAATAAAAGGAGAAATGAGATGAAGGATCTAAAATCAATTGAATCAGCATCGCTAAAAAAAGAAGTTCCTAAATTTAACGTCGGGGATACCGTAGTAATCATGGTGAAGATCCCTGAAGGCCCGGATAAGACACGCCTGCATCCTTTTGAAGGCCTGGTGATCGCTAAAAAAGGTAATGGTTTAAGGGAGAGTTTCACTGTCAGGAAGGTTTCTTACGGTGAGGGGATTGAACGTGTATTCCCTCTGCATTCTCCGACTATCCAGAGCATTGAGGTAATACGTTCAGGTAAGGTAAAGAGGGCAAAATTATACTATTTAAGAGGCAAGGTTGGTAAACATGCCACAAAGATAGAATCCAAAAAAGAAAAATAAGTGCTCTATTACGAGAGGGAACTCAGAAGAAAAGGTTATAATTTAGTTATTGGTGTAGATGAAGCCGGCAGAGGGCCGTTGGCAGGGCCGGTTGTGGCAGCGGCGGTAGTACTGAATTTGCGGCGAAGTTTTGAAAACCGCATAGATGATTCGAAAAAACTAAGCAGCCGGTTAAGAGAAAAGGCATTTTGGGAAATTACAGGAAATTGTGCGTTTGGCGTCGGCATAGTCAGCGAGAAGTTAATTGATCGGTTGAATATATTAGAGGCTACCCGGATTGCGATGGAAGAAGCGATTAATTCCCTCCTGATTAAAATTAATTCCGTAAAAACAAAAAAGATCCATGTGATTGTAGACGGAGATATGACACTAGAGATCGATTATCCCTATACAGCTATTATCAAAGGGGATGCTAAATCAAAGAGCATTGCTTCTGCTTCAATTGTGGCAAAAGTAATCCGTGACCGGATGATGGATCTATATGACCGGATATACCCGCAATACGAGTTTGTAAAACACAAAGGTTATCCCACGCAAAAACACAGGAAGATATTAAAGAAAATTGGTCCTTCAACGATCCATAGAAAAACTTTCCGCTGTGTCTAAGAATAATCTGAGTTTAGGCAGGTTTACAGAAGATTGCGCAGTAGATTTACTGAAAAAGAGCAATTATAAGATCTTAGCGAGAAATTATAGAACTAAACTCGGTGAAATAGATATAGTTGCGACTGACAAAGATACGATCTGTTTTGTGGAAGTGAAGATGAGGCGGACTGAGAGGTTCGGCTCGCCGCTTGATTCTATCTCTAGATTCAAACAAAGACAGATCTCCAAAGCTGCATTAATATATCTTAAGAAAAACAAACTTTTAGATAAAAAGGCTAGATTTGACGTTGTTTCTATGATATATTTAAACAACTCACCGCAAATCAATCTAATCAAGAATGCTTTTGAGTTGGAGGAACGATATGCTGTCTGATATTGAGATTGTTCAGAAGGCAAAAAAGATCCCTATAAAAAAAATAGCCAGGAAGTTAAAGTTAGATCAAAAGTTTCTCATACCTTATACCGATTATATTGCCAAGATAGATTTAAGTATTTTAGAGAAAGTAAGAAATAAACCCAAAGGCAAATATATCTTGGTTACCGCAATCACTCCCACCCCTTTAGGAGAAGGCAAGACCGTAACTACGATCGGCCTCTCGATGGCCTTAAACAGATTAGGGAAGCTTACTTCTACTTGTATCAGGCAGCCTTCATTAGGCCCGGTTTTCGGTATAAAAGGCGGCGCTGCCGGGGGAGGTTATTCGCAGGTTCTGCCGATGGAAGATTTTAACCTTCATTTCACCGGAGACGTTCACGCCGTAGGCCTGGCGCATAATCTTGCTGCAGCATATTTAGATAACTCTGTTTTTAAGGGGAACAAACTGAATATTAACCCGGAACTTATTTACTGGCGCAGGGTGATGGATGTAAGTGACAGGTTCTTAAGGAATATAAAGATCGGCTTGGGTTCAAAGAGCGACGGAATTCCCCGTGATAGCGGATTTGATATTACTGTGGCCTCGGAGATTATGGCAATACTGGCCTTGGCTAGTGATCTAAAAGATTTGCGTAAACGTATCGGAGGAATGATCCTTGCTGAGAGCTTTGACCGTAAGGCGATCACGCCTGAAGATATAAAAGTTGCCGGTTCAATGAGCGCGCTTCTCAGGGATGCGATAAAACCAAATTTCATCCAAACAATAGAGAACACACCTTGTTTTGTACACGCTGGTCCGTTTGCCAATATTGCCCACGGCAACAGTTCAATCCTGGCAGATAAGATCGCTTTACCGCTTTCAGACTTTGTGGTTACGGAGGCCGGTTTCGGGGCTGACTGTGGTGCAGAGAAATTCTTTAATATAAAATGCCGCCAGAGCGGATTAATTCCGGATGTAGCAGTAATCGTCTGTACGATCCGCGCACTTAAAGCGCACAGCGGTAGATTTCAAGTTATTGCCGGCAAACCCTTAGACGAAGGTTTGGTTAAAGAGAATATACCCGCAATCGAAGAGGGGCTTTGTAATTTAGAGAAACATATAGAGAATGTTAAGGCTTTCGGTGTACCGGTAGTAGTGGCGATAAATAGGTTCAGCACTGACACTGATAAAGAGATAGATTTTGTAAAGAGGAAGGCGATTGAATTCGGGGCAGAGGATTGTCAGCTCAGTGAAGTCTGGGCCAAGGGATCAAAGGGCGGTTTAGAGTTAGGCCGAGCGGTAATTAAGGCTAGCAAGGCTGCTAAGAATTTCAAATTCCTCTATCCCTTAGACATACCGATTAAAGAGAAGATTGGAGCTATTGCCACAAAGATTTATGGTGCTAAAGATGTGG
>JAHIZC010000218.1 GCA_018814745.1 Candidatus Omnitrophota bacterium | reverse complement strand
ATAATTTTCATGAAGCAATCGATCAGATGCATAAAAAGTTGGGAGCGAATGCAGCAGCAATACAGCTGCCTTGCTTTAAGAACGATGAATTAATCGGCATGATTGATTTAATCAAAGATAAGTTAATCCTTTACAATGATGGCTCCGGTACAGAGTATGAAGTGGTAGAAGTACCTGGCGAGTCACGTAAGGATATTAATAAATACCATGGCATCATGGTAGAAAAGATTGCCGAGGCAGACGAGGAGATCATGGATAAGTTTGTTCATGGTGAAATTATTACTGCCGAAGATATTACAAAAGCAATCCGAAGAGCAGTCTTAGCGAATAAATTTGTTCCGGTTTTATGTGGAGCATCTTTAAAAAACAGAGGGATTCAGCCTTTGCTTGATGCTGTATGCGAATATCTCCCATCACCGAAAGATGTGCCACCGATCAAAGGCATGAATCCTGATACTAACGAGTATGAAGAGATTGCTGCTTTTGATAAAGGCCCTCTCTGCGCTCTATGCTTTAAGGTTGCGACTAATCCTTACGTCGGCAAGCTGAACTTCGTCAGGATGTATTCAGGGACCTTAAAATCAGGTGAATATATCTATAACGCTTCGAAAGGAACCAGAGAGCGGGTTACTAAATTAGTCAGAATGCACGCCAATCGTCAGGAAATTATTGAGCAGTTGTATGCCGGCGATATAGCGGCTGCTGTAGGTTTAAAAGATACTAAAACCGGAGATACGCTCTGCTTGGAATCAAAACCCTTTCTAATCGAGTCTATGCATTTTCCGGAACCGGTAATACAGCAGGCAATTGAACCCAAAACCAAGCAAGACCAGGAGAAACTTGGTTTTGCTTTACATAAAATAGCTGAAGAAGACCCGTCTTTTCGCATTAATTACAATCAGGAAACCGGTGAAACAATTATCTCAGGTATGGGGCAGTTACATTTAGACATCGTAATCGACCGGATCATGCGCGAATTTAACGTAGAGGCGCAAGTAGGCTCACCTCAGGTAGCTTATCGAGAGACCGTAACCAAGAAAGTAGTAATTACGGGGAAATTCATCCAGCAGTCCGGCGGTAGAGGCCAATACGGCCATGTCGTAATACAAATGGAACCTCAGGAGGTGCCGGGAACAGGCATAACTTTTGAAAATAAGATTAAAAGCGGTGCGATCCCCCGGGAATACATTCCTTCGGTTGAAGACGGAGTACTGGGAGCCGCAAAGAGCGGCGTATTGTCCGGGTATCCGGTCACCGATACAAAAGTCACATTGATCGATGGCTCTTTTCATGAAGTGGACTCTTCTGAGATGGCCTTTCAGATGGCAGGTGCAATCGCTTTTAACGACGGACTAAAAAAAGCAGGTGCGATTTTATTAGAACCGATTATGGATATGGAAATCACCGTGCCTGAGGAATATATGGGTACGGTAATCGGAGATCTCAGTGCACGGCGAGCAAAAATAATCTCCCTTAACACCCGGGCAAATATTCGCGCAATCAGAACTTATATTCCTCTAGCTGAAATATTTAATTATGCCACGGCGCTAAGGTCTTTAACCCAAGGCCGGGCATCCTATACAATGGAGCCCTCATTTTATACTGAGGTGCCTTCACATATAACGGAAAGAATTACCGCAGGATTTACGGCTACAGGTACAAGAAGGGTTTAATAAGTGAGGACATAAGTTATGCCTGCCTGCCGGCAGGCAGGGAGCAATATAATATGAATAATAAAATAATCGACATAACTTATTTGTCCGAACTTACCCCGCCCTTTTGCTTTTCGAAGCAAAAGATTCGAAGCAAAAGAGCGGGGTTAATTCGCACACATAACTTATGTTCACTTGCGTTCCGTAAGTTATGTGCTCATTAAAGGAGGTGTGTAAATGGCTAAGGATAAATTTGTAAGATCAAAACCACACATAAACGTAGGGACTATCGGCCACATCGACCATGGCAAGACTCTCTTGACTTCCGCGATTACTCACGTGCTTGCAAAGTTAGGAATGGCACAAGCTAAATCATACGCTGAGATTGCCAAGGGTGGAGCAGTAAGAGATGAATCGAAGATTTTGACTATTTCTGTCGCACACGTTGAGTATGAAACAGAAAAACGCCATTACGCGCATATCGACTGCCCCGGTCATGCAGACTATATTAAAAATATGATTACCGGCGCAGCACAAATGGATGGCGCAATCCTGGTTGTTTCTGCCGCCGATGGCCCAATGCCTCAAACCAGAGAGCATATCCTTCTGGCAAGACAGGTCAACGTACCGGCTATGGTAGTATTCCTCAATAAGATTGATGTGGTTCAAGATCAAGAGCTGATTGATCTTGTTGAAATGGAAGTAAGAGAGCTGCTTACTAAATACGGATTCCCCGGAGATAAAACTCCTATTATAAAAGGAAGCGCTCTAAAAGCAATGGAAGCAAGCTCTGATCCTAAGAGTGAGGCTTGCAAGCCGATCCTGGAGCTAATGAAAGCAGTGGATGATTTTATTCCTACACCGGTCAGAGAGATGGATAAACCATTACTCATGGCTGTTGAAGATGTCTTCAGCATCGAAGGTAGAGGTACAGTCGGTACAGGAAGAATCGAACGTGGTAAAGTCAAGGTAGGCGAAGAAGTCGAATTAGTCGGCCTAAGGCCAGAGGTAAAAAAGACGGTGGTCACCGGAATCGAAATGTTCAGAAAGATTCTTGATGAAGGCCAAGCCGGCGATAACGTTGGATTGCTTTTAAGAGGTGTGGATAAGAATATGATTGAGCGTGGCATGGTAATTGCTGCGCCTAAATCCATCACTCCTCATACTAAGTTTAAAGGCAAAATCTATATTCTCACTAAAGAAGAGGGTGGAAGACATACGCCTTTCTTTAAAGGTTACCGTCCACAGTTCTATTTCAGAACCACTGATGTTACGGGAAATGTAACATTGCCGCAGGGCGTTGAAATGGTTATGCCCGGCGACAATATTGACTTGGAAGTAGAACTGATTACACCTATCGCTATGGAGAAAGAATCTCGTTTTGCAATTCGCGAAGGCGGGCATACGGTCGGTGCTGGTGTTGTAACAGAGGTTATTGCTTAAGTTGGATTATAACGTTTACAGCGCCGGCTCGGCGCTGTAAACCGGACTCAAATTGAATAATAAAATGCAAAAGATTCGAATAAAATTAAAAGCTTACGATCATCGCCTCTTAGATCAGGCGGTAGCTGAAATCGTAGATACGGTTAAACGCACCGGTGCTAAATTATCCGGTCCTGTACCGTTGCCTACAAAACGCGAGCTTTAT
>JAHIZC010000217.1 GCA_018814745.1 Candidatus Omnitrophota bacterium | reverse complement strand
TCCGTAACGTTTCTGATGCGTTCGCAACCTTCTTTTATAGTATTGATTCTACTCTTTGCTTTTTCCGGCAGGGTTATTCCAAGAAGATCTCCCTCCAGTAATTCGAGATTCCCTGCAACCGTAAGCAGAGGGTTATTTATTTCATGGCTTAAACTCAGCGTAGTCTCGGTTACCGCTACCAGCCTGTTCCTTTCTATAATCTCCTGCAATAGAGACCAGAGCATCTTTCTTCCTACAAATATACCCAGTAAGAATACTACTAACGTGGCAAACATTATATAACCAACTTCACCTACAAATATATGCAGGGATGCAACTCTTACCACTAAAAGGTATATAAAAACCAGAAAAGGAATCACTCCTATTAGTGCCACAGAAGCATTAAAATCGCGTTTTCTTTTTTGTATGATTGTTTTAATTTCTATCATTTTATCCTCCTGTTTCTTTCAATGCTGATTATGGTAAAGGTGATTATATAGATCGAAGTTCCCAGAGCTAACCCTACCAGCAAGTATCCAATGATTACCGGAAAAATTATCTCTAAGACCGAGACATTAAATAAATCTGACCAATGGAAATTTACTAAGAAAATTGACCAATCCTGTTGCACTGATTGCCAATTGCTATTAAGTATAGCAGAACCTGTTTTTATTGCAAATATTATAATCCCAAAGCTCAGCCAGGTGTTAGTGAGCAGGCAGCCCAGTAAGGCGGCAGCCCTGTTGGCTTTGAATAAGAGCGCTAAAGATATAGCTGCAATCGGCCCTGTTCCCGGAATGATCCCCGAAGAGACCCCTAGTCCCAGGCCCAAAGCGATTTTATGCGGAGTATCGTTTATCTTAAAAAGTTTGGTGTAGAGTAGATTAAAAAATCTGGAGAGTTTATTATTTCTCATGCTTGCAGCTATTGTTATCTTTGATTAATGACGGCTTGATGTTTATGCCCGCGAACCTCTCTGAGCCGTAAGATTCCTGGATCCAGCCGTTGTGCAAGCCGTATTTCTTCATTGTTTCTTTAGCTGATTCGTACTCCTCATGCTTTAATCTCCGGGAGGCTTCATTAGATTGAGAGGCTTTATGATAGGGTAGATATTGGCTCATCAGGCTGATATATGTATCTTTGGAGATTTTTTCGGCAATAAATTTCATGATTACATTTGTCCCGCTGAGATTATTAGGAAGAACCAGATGCCTTATCACTATTCCTTTTTCTATTATCCCCTCTTCGTTGATCCTGGCGATACCTACTTGCCTGTGCATCTCTTTTACCGCAGTTTGATTTGCTCAGGATAATCAGGTGCATCAGAGAGCCTACGAGCAATATCCTTATCTCCATAGCGTATATCCGGAAGATATATATCTATGATACCATCCAATAATTTTATAATCTGCGGTAATTCATAACCGCCGGTATTATAGACAATCGGTATCTTAAGCCCTTGGGAAGCGGCAATCTTTAATGCCTTGAGAATCTGAGGTATCACGTGTGTGGGGGTGACTAAATTTATATTATGACATTCGATATTTTGTAGTTCTAACATGAATTTAGCGAGCTCCTCAATCTCTACCTCTCTCCCCTGCCCTAATTGGCTGAATTCATAATTCTGGCAATAGATGCAAGACATATTGCAGTTAGAGAAGAAGATCGTTCCGGAACCCCGGGATCCTGATATCGGAGGTTCTTCTCCGCGGTGAGGCATAAAGCTGCATACCTTTGGCTTAAGGCCGGTTCGACAGTATCCCTTTTCGTTCTTTAATCTGTTTACTTTGCATTTACGCGGACAGATATAGCAGGATTCAAGCAGCTTAAAGGCCTGCTCGATTCTTTTGTCTAATTCTCCGTTTTTATAGAGATTGAGGTATGAAGGTTGCATCTTATTGTGCTTGATAGAGCGTTATTTCGCTCTTTACACGTTCGATTCTTTCATCGATGGAAGGATGAGAGCTCAGGAATACCGGAGGCTTGTAATGGGAGCTCTTGGAGCTTGTTTCTGCTTTAAGTTTTTCAAAGAATGTAACCATGCCGTATGGGTCAAACCCCGCCTTCATCGCATACTTTACACTTAGTTTATCAGCGAGATGTTCATCCTTTCTACTGTAGCCCAGATTGACCAGATTAAAGACTACATCTAAAGCCTGGCCCATAGTTTGTTTTTCGCTTACCCCTAAGGCTATTCCCAGGATCAGTTGATACCCCAGGGCAGACTGCAGTTTTTTTACGCTATGCCTGGCAGCGATATGGCCAACTTCATGTGCGACTACGCAGGCAAGTTCATCATCGTTAGCCGCCTCCATTAGTCCGTTATTGATATAGACAAAACCTCCGGGCAGGGCAAAAGCATTGAATTCCTTGTCTTCGACCACCCTGAAATTATATCTCAGGTCCTGTCTGTCGGATATCCGGGCGACTCTTCCTCCGATAGAATTTAATCGCACCTTCAGCTTAAAGTCATCCAGGATTTTTAGTTCTTCTTGCATCTGCTTATCCATATTCGCACCCAGGGAGACTTCTCTCTCTGTATTGATCAGCAGCGTCTCTTTCTGTTCAGTCGCGGGATTATAGATAGTTACACAGCCGCTGATTAATGGGATGATTAAAATAAGTAATGCGCTTTTAAATATATTTTTCTGATTCATTAGGATCCTGACAAACAGGAACTATTGACGCAAGGAGGGCTGTTGGGATAAGAATTGGCTTACGTACTGAGAGATCTTATTACGCTGGCTATCGTTGATATGGTCGAAGAATATAGCGATATTAAAACCACCGGAACTTGCATCCTCTGTTCTTACAACCACTCCCCTACACTGCAGGTCAAGGTGTTTGCTTCTATTCTGCTCAATGATCGGTAGATCTAACTTTACCATGACCTTGGTGAACGGAGGCATATATTTATTTATATGGCAATATGCCCCTACGCAGCTCACGTTCTGTGTTGAAGTGATAAAATCATATCCATTTACTGCTACCTTAAGTGCAAGCCTTTGTTCTATCCTTGGGTGCACTCTTCTTTCGAAACCAGTTTTTTTTGTCATGATTTTTGCTCCGGTTCTTTAGATTTTTTAAGAAAATCATTCCAGCATCTTTTATTGCAATAATATTTTCCGTCGCGGTAATAACGCCTGACTCTTTTAATCTGTTTATTACAGTTTAGGCAATTAGTCTGTTTTTCTACCGGTGCCAAAGCTTCCTTCTTTGCTTTGGTTTCTTTCGGCTTTGCCTCAGCCTCGGGCTTTGTTTCTTGTACTTTAGTTTCTTCTATCTTTGCTTCCGTTTTAGTTTTATTTTCCTCTGCTTTTGCTTCCGGCTGGGGTTTTGCTTCTTGAGTTTTAGTTTCTTTCTGCCCTTCTGTCTCTTGCTGCTTTTTCTCTGGTTCCATTTTTTAACTAGCCTTTCTTAGAATAGATCCGTCTTCAGTTTTATAAAATCTTTCAAATAATCCTTCTCTTCACTTGGCATTTCCAGAAACTCTAATCCCAGGCGGTTTCTCTCCGAATGCGGCAGATTAAACGCTGAGACAACTTTTCCTACGGGATGCAGCACTCTGGAATGCAGATTAATCTCCAGCATCAAGAGGGTTGATGGCGCAATGAATTCCTGATTAAGCAGCCCCAGTCCTCCGACGCTGATATTGTTTGCCAGGGCGTGAGCGTAATTCGTTTTTCCTCTGATCCTGTATTTTAGCTGGGTATTAAGATTTACTCGAGGGAATCGCCTTTTTTCTTCCATTCTTAAGGTTTGCATTGGGTTAAAACTTCGTTGAGGAAGCCGTGGCTTATCCAACCTCTATTTGGAATATAACACATATTTTTATGCATGTCAATAAGTATGCTGTTTACATTTTAATAATCTTTGTTATAATACTCGTTGAGGATAAAATGTACTGTAAGTATTATGGTTTAAAAGAAAAGCCCTTTAACGTAACTTCTGACCCTTCGTTCTTCTTTTCGAGCAGAAAACATAACGAAGCCCTCTCTCATCTTCTATACGGAGTAACTCAGAGAAAAGGCGTAATTGTTCTTACCGGTGAGATCGGCACTGGAAAGACTACTCTCTGCCGCTTTTTTCTCAATCAGATAACCAAGGATGTCAAAACCGCTTTCATACTTAATCCCAGCTTCTCCCAGACTCAGCTATTGGAAGCAGTTGTAAGAGATTTCGGTATTCTCGCTAAAAGTAGATCGCGGATCTCATTAATCTGGGAATTAAATAAATTTTTGCTTAATCAATCCGAAAGAGGGCATAACGTGGTTTTGATCATTGATGAGGCCCAGAATTTAAAACCAGCGCTTCTGGAGCAGATAAGAATGCTCTCTAACCTGGAAACCGAGAAAGATAAACTGCTGCAGGTAATGTTGGTAGGGCAGCCGGAATTAAACCAGATATTAGATTTACATGATCTCAGGCAGCTCAGGCAGCGGGTGATGGTCAGGTATCATATCTCCCCTCTGGACCGCGATGAGACAAAGGATTACATTAATCATCGTTTGAAGATTGCAGGCCCTAATGGACGGTTAGTCTTTAAAGATGAAGCAGTGGATAAGATCTCTAAATTCTCATCAGGTACGCCTAGGTTAATAAATATGATTTGTGACCGTGCGCTGCTGGCAGGTTTTAATGCTGAAACTAGCACTATAGATGAAAATATCATAAACAAATGTTTAGCTGAGCTGGAGAGCTATTCGATAGGTGCTTAAATTATGAGTATTATATACGATGCATTAAAGAAGACTGAAGCAGCCTTGCGCCGGATGCCGAAGCCGGTATCGGCTACTCAAGGCAATCCTCCTTCCGCTGATCCTAAGCCCGTTTCTAAAGTGCGTATGGTTTTTATATACCTCTCTATTGTGCTCGTGGGCTTTGCAATAAGCAGTCTTTTGTTTAAAGTTATTACCCCTTCCATGAAGAGGCCTTTAGATAAGCCTCTGCAGCAAGTAGTGAATCCGGCTTCTAAGCAGCCAGTTGAAGTTGAAGCGGTTAAACAAGATGAGCCCGGAGAGCCCGAAGTAATAAATGAAGAAGCAACGCCAATTTCACCCATGATGAAGCGTAAAATCCAGGATGAATTCGTTTTAAACGGAATCTTCTTTTCTGCTGATCAAGGATACGCGTTAATTAATAACCTGGTAGTGAAGGTTGGTGACGAATTGAACGAGGCGGTTGTCAGGAAGATTAATGTAAATTCTGTTGTATTGGAAATAGCAGGAACTCTTTTCGAAATCACAAACCCAAGGTAGTTACTCTCCTATCCTCAGTATTGCCTCCCGGATTATCTTTGAGGGAATATTCACTACGATTTTAGTCTTGCCTATATCCTCAAGCAGCACAAACCTGTTTTTCTTGCCGATAAATTTTTTATCGTGGTAATGCGCGTTGATTATACCTTTAAGGGGAAGTTTTCTGATCCTTATAGGCAGGCCTACAAGTTTGATTAGTTTTTCTATCCTTTGAGAGATCGACTGGTTAATTAGATTTAGCCTGCGGCTGATATCGACAGCTGCAAGCATTCCCAGGGCTATGCCTTCACCGTGAGTATGTTTTTTGTAGCTGCTGGCTGCTTCAATAGCATGTCCTATGGTATGGCCAAAGTTAAGGATTGTCCTGATTTCCTTCTCTTCTTTCTCATCCTGCTCTACGATATTGGCTTTTATCAGGCTGCAGCGGGCAACAATGTGCTCCAAGGCGCCAGGCTCTAGATCCAGGATATCTTGATAATTTCTTTCCAGGTAGGTGAATAGCTGCCTATCTTTAATTATTCCGTATTTTATCACTTCTGCCAGGCCGGAGAGTACTTGTCTCTTGCTTAGGGTGTTGAGCAGCCGGACATCACTTAGAACTAGGCGCGGTTGATAAAATGCTCCTACTAAGTTCTTTCCTTCAATCAGATCGACCGCTGTCTTGCCTCCGATACTCGAATCCACTTGTGCCAGCAGAGTAGTGGGTATCTGTATGTAAGGGATACCTCTCTTGTATATAGAAGCGATGAATCCGGATAAGTCTCCTATCACCCCGCCGCCGAAGGCGATGATAAATATCCTTCGTTTTTTATCATAACGGGCTATATCGATGATTACCTGAGTAGATATTTTAATTGATTTACTCTGCTCTGAGTCCGGAACGGTTTTATAGATTACATCGATACCAGAGCGTTTGAGTGCTTTGGTTAATTTACCGGCGTACTTATTCTTAATCAAGGCGTTGGTGATTATATAGGCGGTGTCTCCCAGTTTGAGCTTGCATATTTCTTTGCCTAACCGGCCGAGGATATTGCTTCCGATAATAATATTATAGGTTCTTCTTTTAAGGTTAAGTTTTACTATTTCCATATCTTTTTAGCTTACAATGTGGTAAATAACCAATTCAATATTACATCGACTGTCGGCCAGACAACGATATTCAAAACCCCGGAGAGAAGCAGTAGGACAAGTATTAAAAAGCCGTAGCGTTCAAGTTTGGCATAACTATTAGCTAATCTGTCGGGAAGTAAGCCCATCACTATCCGTGAGCCGTCTAAGGGCGGAATAGGCAGGAGGTTAAATACTCCTAAGACCACATTTATCGTGATCAGATAGCTGAATATAAACTGTAGTAATGCAGGCAAGGGTATGATTTTTATTATAACACTAAGTATGACAGCGAAAATAAAATTAGATGCAGGGCCGCTGGCTCCGATCCAGATAATATCTCTTTTAGGGTTCTTTAAAGCCATGTAGTTTATCGGAACCGGTTTTGCGGCACCGAAGACGAATTGACCATTAGTAGTGATAAAGAGCATGATCGGTAAAAGTAGTGTGCCGATTGGATCTATGTGTACCAAAGGATTAAGTGATAGCCTTCCGGAATTTTTGGCGGTGTTGTCTCCGAGCTTATATGCGACCCAACCGTGAGCGAATTCGTGCACGGTTACCGCGATCAATAAAAGGCTAAGTGAAACAAGGAAAGCGAATATGTTCATGGCGTAATCTTTAGAAACCTCCGATGTATCCAGCCGTAGCTGTTTTTCGGCGGAGTAATCTTATACCATCCCTCTTCTTCCTTTAGGACGGTTACCGTTTCCTCTTCGTCGATCATCCCCACTATTGCCGAAGATAGATCCGGACTCAGCCTGACGTTGATTCCACTCTTGAGCGCCTTAGCTTTCTGGCAGCCTTCTCTATCTTCTAAGCATTCAAAAAGCTCTTTCTTGACATAGGCGGGGGCATAGTCAGGCAGGCGTATTTTATACCATTCATAGGCTTCTGTAATTACCTCGACCACAGTGTTTTTACCTACGGTGCAGATAATTTCGGAGCTGGCCCTTGAATCAGTGCGTAGGTTTATATCCTCTGCGATTACTTCTGCTGGTTCAGCAAAGCAGAGACAGGTATTCAAAAATAAAATAATTAACAGAGTGTTTATAATTCTCTCGGGGGTTTTAAGAGAAGGCATTAATTATTTTTTCTCTTGGGTTCTTTTATCTTGGGCTTTTTTGTCCTGGGATTTCTCAGTCGCCTCTTTTTTAACACCCTGTCCTTTTACTGCGCCTTCGGCGGGAACAGCACCCTCAGCAGCTAGGCCTTCTGCTTCGGCTGGTTTTTCTGCCTTTTCTTTCTTAAATTTGATCTTCAGGGTTTTTATCTTAGGTAGGCCGAAAATCTTATCACCTTTTTTCCACTCTCCCTTTTCGAGCATACTCTTGATACGCTCCGAACGTTTTAATACGGAGCGTTGTTTTTTATCCTTCTCTGGAATATTCAACGATGGGTGTATTGACATGGTTTTTACAACCTCCTTATATAGCAGCCTTGATAACGTTTTTTGAGTTTCGGTAAGACTAAAGTTGCGCTCTCCATGTTAGGGAAGGCGCCTACACTAAGGACGGTATATTCGCCCTTCTTTTGAATGATCGGGGTTAATCCCCTTTCTTTTAAGACTGCCGCTTCTTTATTTGCGTAAGAATCCGTTTTATAGCAGGCAAGCTGAATAGCATAACCTTCTTTTTCAGGTAGGGCAGGCTTTTCTGCGGCTGTTTCCTTATTTATCTCAACCGCTAAGCTCTTTACGATTTTCTTAACTTCCGGAATAGGGCTTTTCTTTAGGGCTACGTCCATCCGGGAATCGCTTTTAAGTGCGGTAATCTTCTTACCTTTTTCAACACCCAAAGAGAAAGAAATGATGCCGGTAATGATCATCCCGGTAATCACCAGGAGCATTCTTTCATGGTTTTTGATATGAAACAGAAAAGACCTTCCTGAGGAGGCACCTTTTTTTTGCTGATGGTGTTTTGTTTGAGCGAATAATTCAAATTGATTATTTTGAGGGTTCATAGATTTAAGTTTTATCCCCTTTCTTTATATTATTATATATCTTTTTATTAGCAGGTTTCAAGTAGTTTTTTGTGTTTGTTTTCTTGATTGCCTTTAAGAATGCGTCGACAACTTGAGGGTCGAATTGCGTACCACTCTTCTTCTTGATTTCTTTGATTGCCGAGCGGATGTTCATTCTTTCCCGGTACGGCCTTCCGTAAACCATTGCTTCGAATGCATCTGCAACCGCCATGATTCTTGCTCCCAGCGGAATCTGCCCCTTCTTTAATCTTGAAGGATAACCTGTACCGTCGTACTTTTCATGGTGATACATGATGATCGGTATAGCAGGCTTGAGTATCTGTATCGGCCTTAGGATCTCTACCCCTTTAGCCGGATGCAGCTTGACAATATTGAATTCCTTAGTAGTTAGTTTGGATGTCTTTTTAAGTATCTCCGTTGGTATGTCTATTTTTCCCGTATCGTGTAATAAACTGGCATATTTTAAGCCTTCAATCTGTTTTCTATCCAGACTCATCTTTTGTCCGATAGCGGCTACTAATTTACTGAAGTTCGGGGAGTGCGTGTACTCCTGCGGGACGCGGGTATCCATTAACGTAATCAGGGATTTTACGCTTCCCACCACTACCTTCTGCTGTTCATCGTATAGTTGTAAATTTTGTATTCCGATTACCGCCTGCTCCGCTACGGTAGTCAACATCTCTTGATCTGATGCATCGAAACTCGAATCTTTTTTATCGCGTTTCAAGATAATCAACCCGATTATATCGTCGGATATCAGCGGTATCGCCAGAATTCCATCCCGTCTGGTTATGGTAAGAGATTTAATGATCTTCTTCTCTAAGGGATTAGAGACCCGTATTTTCTTATCTACTATTTGTTTCTTTTTTTCGTACACCAGGCATTTTAATACCGAAGACTCCTTGGAGGGGTCGAGGATAATTATCGTACATTCCGAACAGCTGAATATCTGATATAGCAGCCTGGTAAGCCGGGTAACCAGGTGTTGCAATTCATAGGTAGATTTTATTACCCGATAAATACTATGAATCGAGGAAAGTAGAAATTTATACTTTTTCGTAGGGGTTGAATAATTTTTTGTATTCATCTAAAGCGTACCTGTCTGTCATGCCGGCAATATAATCACATACCGTCCTTTTAACTCCGTCTACGGGTATCTTCTCTTGGATATCCATGGGTAATTGCTGCGGTTGTTTTACATAGATCTCAAACAACTCCTGGATAAAGCGTTTAGCTTTGATGCTCATTCGCATTACCCGGTAATGCCGGTACATCCGCTCCATAAGAAATGCCCGCAGAGGTTCCCTTAAGTTTAACATATCCTTACTAAAGTCAACAACTTTTTTGTTAAATTGCCTTACTCCCAAAAGTGAGTTGATTTTGGCTTTTTTGATGTTTTTCTCTGTCTCTTGGATTAGATCGGTTACCTGGATATCTATAAGTGACCGGATGATCAGGTGTTTTTTTAGTTTTTTTCCGATTTTAGGATAGAGCTCTAAGACTTTTTTATTAGTATTATTCCAGATCGCTAATTCTTCCAAATCGGATTCCTTAATTAATCCGGAGGTAAGTCCGTCGTCTAGGTCATGGTTGTTGTAGGCAATTTCATCTGCGATATCCACAATTTGGGCCTCTAGAGAAGGCATTTTATATAGAGAAAATTCTTTGAGTTTGACCGCTTTATCAAAAGTAGAAGAATGCCTGACTAGTCCTTCTCTTACCTCCCAGCTCAGATTAAGCCCGGAGAATTTCGGGTATCTCTCTTCCAGATAATCCACTACTCTTAAGCCCTGTAGGTTATGGTTAAAACCGCCTAGTTTAGCCATCAGTTCGTTCAATGCCTCTTCTCCGGAATGGCCAAAAGGGGTGTGTCCTAAATCATGGACCAGGGCGATTGCTTCGGTTAAGTCAACGTTTACTCTCAGATAAGCGGCAATGCTCCTGGCGATCTGAGCTACTTCTATGGTATGGGTTAATCTTGTGCGGTAATAATCACCTTCATGATTGACGAATACCTGAGTTTTATATTCCAGCCTTCTGAAAGCCGCGCTATGTATAATTCTGTCGCGGTCTCTTTGATAGATCGTTCTGTAAGGGTGCTCCTTTTCCTTATGGATTCTTCCTTTGGAGTCACTGCTTTTTGTAGCATATGGAGCGAGAGATATTTTTTCTAGCTTTTTAATCTGTTGCTGGTCTAACATTTTTTTAGCTCTTTATGTAGTTCGTTTAATGACTGGGAGATAATTTTTGTATTATATATAACCGGCATAAAGTTTGTATCTCCTTTCCAGCGTGGAACGATATGTATGTGTATATGCCCGGTTATTCCCGCTCCCGCACTCTGGGATACGTTCACTCCGATATTATAACCGTCCGGTTTTAATACTTTATCTAGCATGGATTGAGCCCGTTCTAAAACACGGAAAAGGTCTACGATTTCAATATCTTTTAATTGAGATAAACGCCGTAGGTGCCTTAAGGGAGAGACCAGGATATGCCCGTTATTATAAGGATAAAGATTTAACATACAGATTGAATGACTGGTTTTAAAGATCAAGAGATCCTTTCTCTTGGATTTAGCGGCTTTACAGAAGATGCAGCCTTTCTCTTTTGAGCTTCTTATATAATTGATCCTCCAGGGCGCCCAGAGCCGGTTCTTTTTCATATTTTCACAATCCGTGCTTCTATTTTATCGTTGATATCTATTATTCCGTATGAGTTATATTCAGCAAAGATTTTGTCGGTAAGGCTTCCTGGATTAAAAAATAGTATTCCCTTCCTCTGTTCGTTTACGCTGTTGTGTGAGTGTCCGAAAACTATTATGTCCACGTAGTCCTTTTTAAATTCTTCCCTTAAAAGCTCGATTAATTTATTCGGTGCTCCCCAGCCATGCATCAGGCCAAGCTTGTATTTACCTATTTTAATGATTTCCTTCTCCGGTAACTGCCGCTTGACTTCAGGATGGTCCATATTTCCGGCAACAGCCTTTAGGTTAACGCATAGTTCTTTAATTGTTTTTAACACAGCTAGGCTCACCAGATCTCCGGCATGGATAACCATGTCAGCTCTCCTAAGCTCTTCTATTACCGCTTTTGGTATGGCGCTTGCTTTATCAGGTATATGCGTATCTGAGATTACGACTATCTTCACCCCGCACCTTCTTTCATATGGATTCTGTTATTTTCCTCTGAAACCTCTGTATGTAATGAATTATTAGAAGGTGTGGGGTTCATCTCACCAATCTCGGTTTTGCAAATAAGTCAAACATTTGATTCAGGTCATCTATATCCCAAGTGAGAATTTTTTCATCTAAAGCCCTTAACCTGGTATTAGTTTCTATATTTTCTAGGGTGACCATGATTTTTCTCTGAGGTTTTTGGCGGTATCTCCTGCACTCTTTTGAAAAATCAAGGATATCGTTCTCCGTCAGCAGGCCCTGTGTAATTGCAATGATCCAGAGGTTATCTTGAGACCTGCCGAGTATCCCGTTTTTAAGATTTCTTCCCCGGAATTCCAGGCGTTTGATCTCTCTAAAATGGTTCAGCTTGATTTTTTTGTTTTCCAATTGGACCGTTTCATTTTCAAAAAGCCTTAGTAATTCGGCCATTCTGTCGGATAGCGATTTTTGTGAAGCCAGGTAGAATTCATTAATCAGGCCCTGAATTCTGTCTTTAAACTTTGTTTTTTGGCTTCTGGCGTCAAAAGTCAGAGAATGCAGTTTTTCCTGATATACGAATCTTAGCCAGAAACTGAATACCCGGTCGTTTACTTTTAAGAAGTCTCCGTTTCTGGTTATGGTATCAAGTTCCAGTAAATGAGTGATTCTTGCACTGAGGTCTTTCTTCTGTTTTTTTAGAATATGAGAGATATCCCTGATTTTATTTCTTCCACTGGAAATTAAGTATAAGATCGATATATAGTCATTGCTGTAAGGCGAATCAAAGAACATCTTGATATAGTTAGAGAAGCGCTGGTTTAAAATACCCGAATCACAAAAGAGCAGGTTTTCCAGTATCTGGGACAAATTATGCTCTTTGGACTTTAAGAGTTCTTCAGAGAGGATCTTTAAATAGAGTGGGTATCCGCCGGTAAAGTTGACCAGGAATTCCTTCAGGCCGATTTTTAATTCAAGGTTATCTAGTTGGTTATTCAGATACTTTTCGCTCGTCTGTATATCAAATGGCCCGATTTCAATTTGCTCAAAGTTACCGAATAACAGCGATAAATCTTTTGCAAGTATAGTCTTTGCTTTAAACTTAAGAGAGCTGGTAAGTATGTACATCGTATTCTTCTGGGTGAGCAATAACTTGGACCACTCGCGGTAAAGATGCTTTATCCCCAAACTCTCCAGGTTTTGGAATTCATCAAGTATCACTACGCAGAATTTTCCGGTTTCTTGATGCAGTATTTCACATAAGGAAAGTAATTCTATAAAGATGTTGGTTTTCTTTCTTTTATTGGTTTTTAAAATTGATCTGGCCTGCTCTATCGTCCGAGGAATATATCTTTGCGATTTGCTGAGTAGAAAATCAAGGTCTTCTTTTAAGGCCTCACCGCTATTAATCAGGAAATTATAGAGCAAGACCCCGATAAACCTTTTAGCGAAATATTCTATGGAACCCGGGCGTATTTCCAGGTAGGTTGTGATAATCAAATTGTCGCAGAATTTACTCAGCAGCTGAAATATCAAAGAGGTTTTACCTACCGTTTCATCTCCGAGAATCGCGATATTCTGCCGGTAGTTATCCTTAAGGCCGCTTACTCTTTTATTGAGCAGCTTAAGATATTCTTCTCGGCCAAAAAATTTCTCTTTTATCATGGTAGATAAAATAACGGATTTTTTGCAATGCTGCCTTCCCTGATTTCAAAATGCAGGTAAGTATCTGTTTCTGCTATGGTCGTTCCCTGCTTGATGGAATCTCCCGCCTTAACATATACTTTTGAGTTTTTTGAATAAACAGACATCAGGCCATCCTGGTGATCAATAATAATCGTTTTTCCGTAATTGTTAAAGTTTTCGTTAAAGAAGACTACCTTTCCGCTGCGCGAGGCCAGCACATGGTTTTTACTATATGTTTTGATGTTGATTCCTTTGTTGACCATGTGATCATGGGTCTCCCCGAAAGCCGTAATGATTTTTCCTTTAAGCGGCCAAATGAAATTGCCCGAAAGCTCATTCGTATTTTGGTGTTTTTCTTTTAACCGGCCGGGGATGAAGATTAATCTGCCTGCTGCGATCTTTCTTACATCTATAATCCGGTTAACTTTTACTAGCCGATCCAGGTCGATATCATATATCTTGGATATCTTCCAGAGCGACTCTCCTCTTTCTAGGCGGTGATATATTCCCGGTGTTTCGGGAGGAGGCGAAACCGTCTTTACATATTGACTGCTCGCACACCCGGCCATAATTAAACTACAAAGCAGCGCAAGCGTAACAAAAGCGGGTGAGCGGAATCGAACCGCCATGTACAGCTTGGGAAGCTGCCATTCTACCATTGAATTACACCCGCATGCACGCTTCAATGCATACACCTTTCCATCAATTTAATAGAACAGTATTTCCCGCACATAGTGCAGACATCAAATGAATGAGGCTTGGATGAAGCCCGGTAAACCTTGGCTTTATTCTTATCTATGGACAGCTTGATCTGTTCTTTCCAATCGCGCTTTTTTCTGGCCAAAGAGATTTTCCTGTCCCAGTCAATCGCATTCTTTACATTTTTTACGATATCAGCGGCATGGGCGCTGATTCTTGAGGCTACCATTCCCTCCTTTACATCCTCTATGGAAGGGTGCCTGAGATGCTCGGCAGGTGTCACGTAGCATAAGAAGTCAGCTCCAAAGCTGGCAGCCAAAGCACCTCCAATAGCAGCGCTGATATGATCATATCCGGCAGCGACGTCAGTCACTAAGGGCCCGAGAACGTAAAATGGAGCCTGGTGGCAGAACTTCTTTTCTAGCTGAACATTCTTTTTTATTTGATCCAGAGGCACATGTCCCGGCCCTTCGATCATTACCTGTACGTTTCTTTTTTTTGCGCGAGTGGCAAGTTCCCCTAAAATCTTTAGTTCTGAGATTTGTGCTTTATCCGTGGCATCCAAGATCGATCCCGGCCTTAGGCCGTCTCCTAAGCTTAAAGTCACATCGTACTTATAGGCGATATCCAGGACTTTATCAAAGTCTTCATAGAAAGGGTTCTCTTTCCTAGATTGTATCATCCAGGCAGCGAGAATCGCTCCTCCCCGGGAGACGATGTCTATGGTGCGGCGGTGTTTTTTTAATTCTCCCAGGCTTTTTTTAGTCACTCCGGCGTGAACCGTAAAGAAGTCTACTCCCTCTTTTGCCTGCGATTCTAAGATTTGGAGAATATCACTAGTATTGAATTTAAGAAAATCGTCATTTTTTTTATTTGCTTCTACCGCGATTTCGTAGATCGGTACTGTGCCTACGGCAACGTTTGAACGTTTTAATATTTCTTTTCTGATTAGTTTAAGGTTTCCGCCTACACTTAAATCCATCACCGCATCAGCACCGAATTCCAAGGCTACATCCAGCTTTTTTAATTCGTAATGCATCTGGGACTTGTCAGTAGAGGTTCCGATATTGGCATTTATTTTGGTCCTCAAGCCAAGGCCGATGCCGCAGGGTTTTTTTATCCTACGGTTTTTATTCAAGGGGATCACTACTTTTCCTTCGGCAATATGTTTTAATAATTGCGCAGCCGGGACTGCTTCCTCTTTAGCAATTCTTTTCATCAAGGGAGTCAAGATTTGCTTTTTTGCAGATTCTAATAGAGTCATCTTTTTGCTTCTAGCCTTTGCTTTTCAGCTGAGGGCAGATAGCTGAGAGCTGATAGCTTTTGTTGTTTTAATAATATTCTTTGCATTTAAAATTCCTCTGCATAGCGCTACTCTGCTGATGCCTGAAGCCGATACCTCTTTTATATTCTTTAAACCGATTCCCCCAATGGCAAAGAAAGGTATCTTTACTTTTCTTTTTAGAGTTTTAATTAAACCGGGGTTTATTGTTTTGGTGATATTGGGTTTTAGGGGAGTAGGGTAAATTGGCCCTATGCCTATATAATCAGCTCCTTGTTTTTCTGCTTGAAGAGCCTGCTTCAAGTTATGACAGCTAATCCCGATGATTTTCTTTCTACCTAATAACTTCCTTGCTATTTTTACCGGGATATCGTTTTGCCCGAGGTGAACACCATCTGCGCCGATGATTTTTGCTACGTCAAGATAATCGTTTATGATTAATATTTTATCGGTATTCGATAAAACTTTCTTTAAACTAAAAGCACTCTTTAGAATATCCGCTTTCGTTGATATTTTATCCCGGAGTTGGACCATGTCAATAGTAGAACTTTTTATTCGCCTGGCGATATCAGTTATAGCTCTCTGTCCCAGTATCTTTTTATCTATAATCAGGTAGAGCTGTGATTTATTCAGGAGTTTTCTTAAGGAAATTTTCTTGATCAATCTCTGATTTTGCCGATTTTCTTGATTATTTTAGTAGTCGAGCGGCCCTTTAGCAGCTTTATTCTACAGATTCTTCCGCCGATACTCCTGACAAAATCAGCACCGACAATACTATCCTGATTCCAATCTGCGCCTTTCACCAGAATATCAGGTTTAAGATTCTTTATTGCTTCTAAGGGGGTGCTCTGATTAAATTTTATGACATAATCTACACTTTCTAATGCAGCGATTACCCCCAGTCTATCCTTTTCTCCTGTGATCGGTCTTCCTTTGCTTTTTATCTTTCTTACAGAGCTGTCACTGTTTATCGCAACAACTA
Organism: Candidatus Omnitrophota bacterium; assembly: GCA_018814745.1. Lineage (GTDB taxonomy): Bacteria > Omnitrophota > Gorgyraeia > Gygaellales > Profunditerraquicolaceae > JAHIZC01. The sequence goes on along the minus strand of JAHIZC010000217.1, from coordinate 5,045 downwards.
AAAGATCGCCTTTTCTTTTTGCCTCTTCCAGGTATTTTACGTGTCCAAAATGCAATAAATCAAAGCAGCCGTTTGTAAAGACGAATTTTTTTCTTTTTAATTTATTTTTTATTCTTTTAAGTTCCGATAAGGTTTTGATCTTATTCTTTAACAAAGCTCATTCTCCACTAATTCGCATACGATATGGCCTATGGTTATATGTGCTTCCTGGATCCTGGCAGTTATAGTAGAGGGGACCATTAAGGTTACATCGGCTATTTTTAATAATTCTCCCCCGTCGCCGCCGGTGAGGGCTACTGTTTTAATATTCATCTTCTTTGCCTGCTTGATCCCGTTGATTACATTTTGCGCCTTACCGCTGGTAGAGATTCCGATTGCAATGTCATTTTTTTCGCCCATTGCCTCTATCTGTTTGGAAAAGACGATTTCATACCCATAATCATTTGCCAATGAAGTTAAGATAGATGTATTAGTTGTCAATGCGATTGCCGGCATCGCATACCTGTCTTTTTTAAATCTTCCCACCAGCTCAGCTGCGATGTGCTGACTGTCAGCCGCAGAGCCGCCGTTGCCGAATAAAATTACTTTACCTTTTTTCTTTAGGGAGCTGATTACCAGTTCGGTAATCCCTACGATCTCGGTTAACTTAGTGCGTATTAAATCTTCCTTGATCTGAATGCTTTGTAATAGTAAATCTTTTATTTTTTCTCTCATCTTTCAGCGCTCCGTTTCTTATCCAAAAAACACCTTGGCAATCTGGTAAAATTCTTGATCTACCGTTTTCAGTTCTTTTACTGCTTCCTCCAAGGGTACTTCTACGATCTTGTTGCCTGAAAGCGCAACCATCTTACCAAATTTTTTAGCACTTACAAGCTCGATTGCCTTTACGCCGAATCTAGTTCCCAGGATTCTATCAAAAGCGGTTGGCGAACCACCTCTTTGGATATATCCCAGGACGCTGACCCTTGTCTCATAGCCGGTTCTCTCCTCTATCTCTTTGGCTAACTTTTCACCGATTCCCCCCAGCCTAATGTGGCCGAATGCATCTAATTTCTCTTCCTGGGTAACCATTGTTCCTTCTTTGAATTTAGCCCCTTCTGCAACGACTACTATACTGAATGTTTTTCCTCGGTTGTGTCTTTTCTTAAGTAAGCTGCAGACCTCTTCCATATCTATAGGATATTCAGGAATCAAAATAATGTCCGCTCCTCCTGCCATTCCTGCTTCTAAGGCTATCCAACCGGCGTGCCTGCCCATAACTTCGACAACCATGATTCTATGATGGCTCTCCGCCGTACTATGCAGCCTGTCAATACACTCCATGGCCGTGTTTATCGCGGTATCAAACCCGAATGTATAATCAGTGCACGATAAATCGTTATCTATTGTTTTAGGTACTCCTACGATGTTGGCAATTCCCTCTTTGGATAATTTTGATGCTACGCCCAGGGTATCTTCTCCTCCTACGGCGATCAAAGCGTCTAATTTTAGTGCCTTGAGGTTATCTTTTACCTTTTGCAGATCTCCCTCTTTTTTATAGGGGTTTGTCCTGCTCGTGCCGAGAATAGTTCCGCCTTTATGAAGGATTCCTGAAACTGCGCTGAAATCTAATTTAAAAGTATCCTTTTCAATAAGGCCTTTCCAGCCGTTGCGGATCCCTATGATTTCATGTCCATCTTGAAAACCTTTTCTGAATACTGCACGGATCACAGGGTTTAATCCCGGGCAATCTCCTCCGCCAGTAAGTATTCCGACTCTTGCCATAATTCAGTTCCTCCTTTAATGAGCGCATAACTTACGGAACGCTAGTGAACGTAAGTTATATGCGCGAATTAAACCCCCCACCACTTTTTGAAAATATGCTTGATATAGAACCCTAGGTATTACTATCCTCGCCACACCTTTTTGATAAACTCGACTTCTGTTACAAAAAGTGGTGGGGGGTAAGTTCGACTTTACAACTTATGTTCGCTATCGCTCCATAAGTTGTAGTCTCACTTATGTCCTGCTATAACCGCTAAATGGTATCGTGGGTTCATCATCATCTTTCCCTGTTTCTTTTTTCTTGCGATTTCTATCCTCTAAGGAAATGATTTTAGTAACATGGATCCTGATTATGATCTGCTCTTCGATACCCAGGACCTCTTGTATCTTGGATCTCGCTATTTCCTGTAATCGGGAAGTTATTTCAGGGATGTTAGCCGCAGCCTTTAAGACTACTCTTATATCAACCAGAATCCCTTTTTTTGTAGCAACGACATTCGGCCGAAGTTCTTTTATTTCCGGGATTATTCCAGCTAACCTGCGGATTAGATCTTCAACTGCAGAGAGCGCTATGGTGACTTCTCCGGAGGCAGTGCTGAAAGCAATAGTTTTCTCGCGTTGAAATCTGCCCAAGATTAATTGAGCAACCGAGAAACTGATCAAGATCAGCAGGGCGCCTGAGAGGCCGATGATTAATCTTGAACTGAGGCTCTCCTGCATAATGATCATAATTTCAGTTATGTCTTGAGGATTTAATCTATTCAAAGCAAAGATTATTAGAGTGATGCCGATTAATGCGACTATGGTAGCATAAAAAAATATACCTAAAATTCTCATTTATTGCCCCCTTTCTATACCTTGGACATTTACGTCTATGTCTTTTATCGAAAGATTTGTCATCTTTTCCAGGCTGTTACGTATACTTTCTTGGACTTTGTTCGCTACGTCAGGAATATTAAAGCCGTATTTTATGACGATCGGTACCTCTATGTGTACCTCTTCGTTTTTGTTGATTTCTACTTTGATTACCCAATGCTGTCTTCTGTTAATTAATTTCAGTAAGCCGCTTTTAAAATCACCGCCTACGCGATTTACGCCGTCGATCTCCTGAGCTGCCAGGGAGGTAATTGAAGCGATAACGTTTTTATGAATCTTTATAGTTCCGAGTTCATTTCGAGATTCTTCCCCGTGCATCACTCCTCCTTTTCTTCTTCACCTAGCATTTCCTGGACAAAATGAGTTGAAATGTCACCTCTTAAGAAACGTGAATCTTGCAGCAACTGTAAATGAAAAGGGATCGTAGTCTTTATTGGTTCGATCTGGAATTCATTTAAAGCCCGGCGCATTATTTTGATCGCTTCGTTTCTGTTCTTGCCATAGGTGATCAACTTGGCTATAAGTGAATCGTAGTGAGGTGGTACTACATAGCCTTGATATATATGCGTATCTAAACGCACCCCTCTGCCTCCGGGTAGTATCATTGTTTCGATCTTACCCGGTGAAGGCATAAAATTATTCGCAAAGTCCTCTGCGTTTATACGGCATTCTAATGCGCTGCCTTTTATCTGGACCTGATCCTGCTGGATCTTAAGTTTCTCTCCCGCAGCGATCCTGATTTGCTCTTTGATTATATCTATGCCGGTGACCATCTCGGTTACCGGATGTTCAACCTGGACGCGCGTATTCATCTCCATAAAATAGAAATTCTGTTTTTCATCGAGAAGGAATTCGATAGTCCCGGCCCCAACATACCCTACAGTTTTGGCTCCCTTAAGTGCTAAATCACCCAATCGTTTTCGCAGTTTATTATCCACTGCGAAAGACGGTGCCTCTTCCAATAATTTCTGATGTCTTCTTTGTATGCTGCAATCCCTTTCTCCCAGATGGATCATTCGGCCGTATTTATCCGCTAAAATCTGTATTTCAATATGGCGTGGTTTTTCAATATACTTTTCTAAATAAACATCGGGGTTGCCAAAATTATTCTCTGCTTCTGCCCGGGCAGTCATCAGATTATTAATTAAAGTCAGATCGTTATGGCAGATTCTCATACCCTTCCCGCCGCCGCCGGCAGCTGCTTTAATGATTACCGGGTATCCGATTGCTTTAGAAGTTTTGAGTGCGTCCTCTTTATTCTTTACGATAGTCGTGCTCCCCGGGACTATGGGTAATCCCGCTTTTTTCATCGTAGTTCTGGCGGCCATCTTATCACCCATTAATCTGATATTTTCCGGAGTAGGGCCGATAAAAGTTATCTGGCAGGATTCGCAGATTTCCGCAAAGTGCGCATTTTCTGCTAAGAAGCCGTAACCGGGGTGTATTGCTTCAACATCGGTAATCTCGGCAGTGCTGATGATTGCGGGAATGTTTAAGTAGCTATTGCTGCTGGATGCTTGGCCGATACAGATAGCCTCGTCGGCAAAGCGGACGTGCAGGGAATCCCTATCTGCCTCAGAATAAACCGCTACGGTTCGGATATCCAGCTCGCGGCAGGCGCGGATGATTCTTAAGGCGATCTCGCCTCGGTTAGCGACTAATATTTTAGAAAACATGCTTAATGAGCGCATAACTTACGGCAGCATATAATGCAACGTAAGTTATTTGCGCGAATTTAACCCCGCCCTTTTGGTGGATTTGACTATTAAATTCCTGCCCGCCAAAAGGGCGGGGTAAGTTCAGCTATAAACTTATGTTCGCTCACCTACCTGCCGGCAGGCAGGCGCTCCATAAGTTCAGGCTTCACTTAGGTTCGACAATGAACATTGCCTGGCCAAACTCGACAGGCTCGGTATTGTCGATGAGGACCTCTATTATCTTGCCCCTGATCTCTGATTTGATCTCATTCATTAATTTCATTGCTTCTATGATACAGATTACCTGGCCGACTTCTACAATTTGCCCCACTTCTGCGTACGGGGGTGCTTCCGGAGTAGGTGCTCTGTAAAAAGTCCCTACCATTGGAGCTTTGATTTCAATTGAATTCTCATCCGTTTGGCTTTTACTTTTATTGGCTGATCCCGTTGAATGCTGCCCGGGTGAATCGGATAAAGCCTGTTTTTCCACTATAATCGGCCCGTTCAGTGTCCTCTGCTCACCTTGAGATTTCCTTAATTTAATGCGCATGCCATCTTTCTCTATTTCTAATTCCTGAAGCCCGTTCTCATTCATTAAATTAATCATCTCTTTAATTTCTTTTAGGTTCATCCCGCACTTCCTTTCATATTCATAATTTAGCTTTTCTTTTTATTATAATGAATTTATTAGGAAGTGCGGGATTCATC
>JAHIZC010000216.1 GCA_018814745.1 Candidatus Omnitrophota bacterium | reverse complement strand
GACAATCTTCTTCTTATGTCTTATCTTAACATACCCTTGCGGGATGATGTCCGTTCCGGTATTCACCCTTACAGAGATCAGCTCGTAAATCCTTCTCTTCTCTCTGGTCTCCTCTTCCACTAAAGCAATCAGATCGTCGTCAAAAACCTCTTTCTTCTTATCGGCCAGATGCTTGAACATCGCAAAGATCTCATTGATCTGCCTCTCGTTAAATTTGAATCCTAAATCCTTCAATCTCTTGGCCAATGCGTGCCTTCCGGAATGTTTTCCCAGTACGAGTTGACTGGAACCAATACCTACATCCTGCGGATTCATAATCTCATAGGTTATCCTCTTTTTTAAGACCGCGTCCTGATGAATACCGGCCTCATGACGAAAAGCATTCTTGCCAACTATTGCCTTATTAGGAGGAACCGCAAATCCGGTCAGGCTGCTGACCAATCGCGAAATCGTAAAGATATTCTTGGAATTTATCTTCGTATAGAGACCAGCGAACGCATCTTTTCGCGTCTTAATCGACATCACTATTTCTTCCAAAGATGCATTCCCTGCACGCTCTCCTAAGCCGTTTATCGTACAGTGCACCTGACGCGCTCCGGCTAAGACCGCAGAGAGCGAATTCGCCACTGCCATACCCAGGTCGTCGTGGCAATGTATGGAGATCACCGCTTTATTGATGTTAGGGACATGCTGCTTTATATCCGTAATCAAAGAATATATTTCCTGAGGATAACTGTAGCCGACGGTATCAGGGATGTTTATCGTCCTCGCCCCCTCTGCTATAGCTGCCTCAACTGCCCGGTAAAGAAAATCTTTCTCTGTACGGGTCGCATCTTCGGGAGAAAACTCGATATCGCCGCATAAATTCCTCGCTAACCTGGTAGCATTCTTTGCCAGGCTTAAAATCTCCTCTTCTGCTTTTCTGAATTTATATTTAAGATGTATCTTTGAGGTAGCCATAAATATATGGATGCGAGGGCGCCTTGCTCTCTTGACCGCCCGATGAGCTGCCTCGATATCTTTTCTTAGGCACCTTGCCAGTCCGCAGACGCTGCTCTTTTTTATATTCTTAGCAACTGCCCTTACTGCCTTAAAATCATCGGGACTGGCAATCGGAAAACCTGCTTCGATTACATCCACGCCTAATTTCTCCAGCCCAAAGGCAATCTCTAACTTCTGCTCAGAGGTCAAAGAAGCACCCGGAGCCTGCTCTCCGTCCCTTAAAGTCGTATCGAATATTATTATCTTTTCCATTTTATTTCTTTCCCCTGCAGATTTGTCGGCTAACGCCTCCAAATCTAAACGCTGGGGACTCCGCTCACTTACGTTCGCTGCGCATCCAGGGCATCATCTCGCGCAGCTGCTTGCCGATCTTCTCTATCGGATGCTCATCCCCCTCTTTTAAGAGACTGTTAAAATTAGGCCTGCCCTCTTCATTTTCCTTAATCCATTCTCTGGCGAATTTTCCCGTCTGTATCTGTTTAAGGATCTTCTTCATCTCTTTTCTTGTTCTCTCGGTGATAATTCTCCTGCCGCGGGTCAGATCTCCGTAACAAGCGGTATTAGAAACTTTTCTACGCATTCCCGAGATACCATGCTCCTGAATCAGATCGGTAATCAGTTTTAATTCATGCAATACTTCAAAATAAGCGATCTCCGGCTGGTAGCCCGCTTCGATCAAAGTATCAAATCCTGCCTTGATTAATTCGCTTACACCGCCGCAAAGTACTGCTTGTTCACCGAAGAGATCTGTTTCAGTCTCCTCCTTAAAATTAGTCTCAATTACGCCTGCTGTTGTGGCTTTCAGTGCCTTTGCATAGCTCAGCGCCAATTTTAAAGCTTCTCCGCTTGCATCCTGGAATACCGCAACCAGCGAGGGCACACCTTTACCTTCTTCATACATCTTCCTCACTAAAGCACCCGGGCCTTTGGGTGCTACCATAAACACATCCACTTTTTTAGGCGGTTTTATCTGTTTAAAATGGATATTAAAACCGTGCGAAAAGCAGAGCGCCTTCCCTTTCTTAAGATTGGGCTTTATCGCCTGCTGATAAACTTTCGCCTGTAGATGATCCTGAGTTAATATCTGAATAATATCTGCTGCCCGGGCTGCCTCCTCGGCAGAAACCGGAACAAATCCGTCCTCTTTAGCCTGCTGGAAATTTGGCGTCCCTTCTAACTCAGAGATAACCACCTTGCAACCCGAATCCCTAAGACACAATGCCTGGCCGCGGCCCTGTATGCCGTAACCAATAATTGCGATGGTCTTATCTTTTAAAAGTTCTAAATCCGCATCCTGATCATAGTAAATCTTTGCCATTGTTTTCTCCTTAATTTTCCCGCTATCACGGGTTAGAAAATTAATCCCGAGTAACCTTAGTTCACTTACGGTTACGAGGGATACCTTAATGTGTAATTGCTATTCTTCCGGTCCTAACTAATTCCTTTACCCCGAATTTGTTTAACTCTGTAAGCAGCTGTTTGATTTTAGCCTGGTCTCCCACAGCCTCGATTATTGCCGTATTACCCTTATACTGAATAATCTTACCGACATATTTCTTAAAGATCGCTTCCAGTTTTTCTTTTTCTTTAAACGCAAATTTTACCTTCGCTAAAATAAGCTCGCGATCCAAATGATCTTTTTTAGTAAAGTCTGTTACAGAAATAACGTCGATTAGCTTATTTAGCTGCTTATTTATCTGTTCTAATATCTTCTCATTCTCTGCCTCTACTACAATAGTCATATAGGATATGGCCGGATCGAGAGTTTCACTGACAGCCAAAGATGCAATATTGTATCCGCGGGCGCTGAATAAACTAGCTACACGTGCCAATACGCCAAATTTATTCTCAACCAGCACTGAAATCGTATGCCTCATTAAGCCATACCTCCGATCATGCGATTGATCGCCTCGCCTGCAGGCACCATCGGGTAAACATTCTCTTCCCGCTCAACGCGAAAATCTATCAACACAGTATTATCTATGGAAATGGCTTTTTCAATCGCAGGGCGCACTTCTGCTTTTTTGGTTACACGAATACCCACTGCACCGTAACTTTCTGCTAATTTAACAAAATCAGGGTTTACCAGAGTAGTATGGGAATAGCGTTTCTTATAAAAAAGTTCCTGCCATTGTCTCACCATCCCCAGATAGCCATTATTTAAAATAGCGATTTTAACCGGTAAATGATTATTCACTGCTGTTGCTAATTCCTGAATATTCATCTGGATTGATCCATCGCCTGCAATATCTATCACCAGCTTGTCGGGACAGCCGACCTGAGCACCTATAGCCGCAGGGAATCCAAAACCCATAGTCCCTAAGCCACCGCTTGATATCCATGTACGAGGCTTATCATGCTTATACCACTGACAAGCCCACATCTGATTCTGTCCCACCTCTGTGGTAATAATCGCATCACCTTTGGTGACTTGATAAATCTGCTCAATTACAAATTGAGGCCGTAAAGCTTCGTCATTCTTGTAAAACAAAGGATACTGCTGCTTCCATCCATTTATCTTATCCTGCCAAACTTTCACCTCAGGAGCTTTCTTGATATATTTAAGCAGCTCTCGCAAAATATTCTTCGCATCTCCTACTATAGGTATATCGACACGGATGTTTTTACTGATTGATGTAGGATCGATGTCGATATGAATAACTTTAGCGTATGGCGCAAAGGAATCCAATCTGCCCGTAACCCGGTCATCAAAACGTGCTCCAATGGCAACGATCAAATCCGATTCCATCACCGCATGATTTGCATAAGCCGTGCCGTGCATACCAAGCATCCCTAAGGATAATTCATGCGTACCGGGAAAAGCCCCTAATCCCATAAAAGTCGTGGTTACCGGGATACCTGCTTTCTCTGCTAATTGTAAAAGTTCAACTGAAGCTCCGGAAGTAATCACTCCTCCGCCCACATAAAGCACAGGGCACTTGGCATTCTCAATCCATTTAGCTGCTTTTTTAATCTGGCCCGGATGTCCGCTGTAAGTCGGTTTGTAAGAACGCAGCTCTAGCTTTTCAGGCCAAACAAATTCTGTCGTAGCGCTCTGAACATCTACAGGAAGATCGATTACCACAGGGCCAGGCCGGCCGGTTGAAGCGATATGAAAAGCCTCACGAATAATCCGCGCAAGGTCCTTAACATCCTTAACCAGATAATTATGCTTTGTTATCGAACGCGTAATACCTGTAACATCGGACTCCTGAAACGCATCATTGCCGATAAGATTCGTCTTCACCTGTCCGGTAATTGCAATAATCGGCACAGAATCCATGAAGGCATTGGCAATACCGGTAACTAAATTTGTTGCTCCCGGACCTGACGTTGAAAGGCACACCCCCACCTTACCGGTGGCGCGCGCATAACCATCAGCAGCATGGGCAGCGCCCTGTTCGTGACGCGTCAAAATAAACTTTATCTTGGCCTCATACAACTCATCAAAGATAGGCAAGACTACGCCGCCAGGATAACCAAACATAACCTCGACACCTTCACGCTTTAAACACTCGATAGTATCTGCGCACCGGTCATCTCTCTCACTTCGCTCGAGAGTTTACAGTTCACAGTGAACAGTTCACAGCTCTAATGATTTACGCTGTAAACTGTAAACAGCCTGTCTGACGGCAGGCAGGTAAACTGTTAACTCAAGATCGCTCCTTTATCGGCGGAACTGACTAATTTAGAATATCTGGAAAGGTAACCTGTTCTGATCTTCGGCGCAATCGCTTTCCAGCTCCTGAATCTCTTTTCAATTTCTGCCTTACTCAATTTGACTTCCAGTTTTCTCCTGGGGATATCGATACTAATTATATCACCCTCTTTTAGAATTGCAATCGGGCCTGCGGCTGATGCCTCAGGTGAAATATGCCCGATACAAGGGCCTTTTGTGCCTCCTGAAAATCTTCCGTCAGTAATCAAAGCAACGGAATCAGCTAATCCCATACCCACGATAGAAGCAGTGGGTGCTAGCATCTCGCGCATCCCCGGGCCGCCACTGGGGCCTTCATAACGAATAACAATGCAATCACCCTTTTTGATCTTACCTCCCAGGATTGCGCGCATTGCTTCTTCTTCACGGTTAAATACGCGCGCCCTGCCTTTAAATCTATTCATCTTCGGGCTCACTGCTGATTGCTTCACCACGCATCCATCAGGAGCAAGATTTCCGAATAAAACAGCAATCCCTCCTTGTTGATGATAGGCTTTATTAAGTGGCCGGATCACCTCCTGATCGGAAATTTCCGCTGACTCGGCAATATCAAAAATCTTCGATCCGCTTAAAGTCAAAGTATTATTTAATTTACCCTTCAGGCGTTTTAACACCGCAGGAATACCACCGGCATACTCTAAATCCTCCATAAAGTGAATTCCTGAAGGCTCTAAATTAGTGATGTGGGGGGATCTCTTGCTGATCTTATCAAAAGTTTTAAGATCTAGTTTCACACCTGCTTCATTAGCAATAGCCATCAGATGCAACACGGTATTGCTTGATCCTCCCATCGCCATATCCACCACAATCGCATTCTCAATAGATTTTTTGTTGATGATCTTACGAGGCGTAATATTCCTCTTCACTAATTCTACAATCCGCTCACCGCTTGCTTGAGCAATCCGGCGCTTCTTAGCCGAGACTGCCAAAGCTGTAGCACATCCTGGCAGAGACATCCCTAATGTCTCGGTAATACAGGACATAGTATTAGCGGTATAGAGGCCCTGACATGAACCAGGACCAGGACAGGCCTCCATCTCTAAACAACTAAGTTCTTCAGCCGAGATCTCACCTTTCTTTGCCCGCGCTAATGCCTCATAGGTATCATGCACAAAGGCGAGTTTTCTCTTTCTGAATCTACCGGAGAGCATCGGGCCGGCAGTAACGATAATCGCCGGGATGTTTATTCGTGCGACTCCCATCAGCATCCCGGGAGTAATCTTATCGCAGTTAGTCAAACAGATAATTCCATCAAGGCTATGG
>JAHIZC010000019.1 GCA_018814745.1 Candidatus Omnitrophota bacterium | reverse complement strand
CAGCTTGCAGAACCGGTTAGATAAGAATACATCCCCTGACCCTGGAGGTTAAAATATTCCGGAAGGCAGGGATATATCTTACTGCGCGGCGTATTTAATGCCATCTTATATATCGAACTTAACACTCTCCAACCCTGTTTAATAAAATTACGCTTATATAAAGCATAGGCATAGATCACAATCATATGGCTGAAGAACGCTCCATTCTCCTTGTCTCCGTATATAAAAGAAAAAGCCCGGCCAAGATCATGTTGCTCATCTTTAAAATCAGTATTTAGCTGATATCCTTTTAGATTTCTGTTATAGAGATATTTATCTACACTCTTGATCAGCTTCTTTACCTGCTGATCCTTGGCTACGCCGCTGATAATCGGAAATACCTGTGAAGCGAGCATCATCCTCAATCTACCGGACTTGGATCCTTCAACGCGCTGTTTTTTATTATCATAATAACCGTTAAAAAATCCTAATTTCATCCACTCTTGTTTACGGATATGCTCCTTGATCAATTCAGATTTATTCTTTAAATCACTTGCTAGTGCGGATACATCTATACTTACCTGCTCCCCGGATACCTCAGATTTAGTCCTCTCTAAATAGGTATTTAAAACTCTATTTTTCCCATTAATATCGCCATAATTTATTTTCGAAAGTAATAGCTTCATTTCCTTGGCGATCTTGATTCTCTTCTTACCTATCTTCAATAATAAATCCGAAAGAATTTCCAGATTATGGGCATACATAGTAGTAAAAGCAACGCTCTCGCCAAACTCCCTTGCCATATCCAAGCCGTCATTCCAATCTCCACCTTCAAGCCGGATATAATTATGAGTACCCACATTAAAAAATTGCACCAGGTTTTCAATCAAAAGATGCTCTAGGAGTGTTCCTTGATAAATCTTACCTGATTTCGTCTTCAGCTTCTGGCCATAAGTGTGATCCCAATTAAAATCAATTGAACGCGTCCGGCAGAGTTCATGGTTTCTAAAATAGGTGGCCTGACTAAATAAAATATCGAAATCCCCGGTCTCATTAAGGTAAAGATCTAAAGTCAATAAGGGCCAGATGCCGTGGTCCATCCAGACACGGCTGATATTATTCCGGTCGGATTTAAACCCCGTTAGAGACATCTTAGCTTTCTGTCGTTTCCCTTTAGTCTCTAACGGGGTAAACTCACTCTTGCTCTTACCGATAAGCGTAGCATTAGAACCATCGATTCTCACACCTGAGAAGTTATTGATCAGAGTGCTGCGCACTTGTTTAGGGTTGTTTAAAATTAGCCCTAAACAATCCTGCCAGAGATCCCGCCAGCCCCGGCCTCCTCTTCCATAATCAAAATCAGGTAAAAAAGAACACCCGAATATCTCCCGAAGTTTCGGCTGGATTGAAACCCAGCGAAACCAATTGTCAAATTCAGAATTGCCGGTAGAAAGCTTTACCTTCTGACTGCTTGTAAACCAATACTTAGCTGTATCCTGGAATGACTTTTGAACTTTATCTAAAGTTTTAAACTTATTAATAATATGTTTTAGATCAGCCTTATCCTTAGTAATCCCCATCACAATTATATAATTCCAGGATTCCCCCGCAGCCAGAACTTTACTACGAAAACGTAAAGCGCCCATTGCCTCCTTGCCCTGAATATGTTCATTTTGCGGGAGCAGATTATTAAGTACACTAATCGGTGCTTCTAAATCTCCCCCCTCACCGCAAAACATCTCCTGCGTCGGATAAAGATATTGCGGCGCAGCGGATCGCTCGTCCCAGCCCAAAGTAAAATACATATTTTTATTAGGCCTGTGCCCGCTTTCATCAAAGAGCAATGTCGGCTTCACTATAATCCCGAACTTATCAAGCGTTATGCGTTGTAGTAATGAGGTAACCTGACGGTGATCGTGTAGATTATTTGCTCCTCGGGCATATATAGGTATGGCTGTTGTAGGAATAAACTTTATCTTCCTTGATGAAATATTGGTAATTTTAAGTAGCATTATCTCAACCGGTTCCTGCTTTGGCACGAAAGAAAGAATTTCTGCACGTAAACCTATATCCTTATTCTCTCTGCTTATTCTATGCCAAAGCAGCCCTGCTTCTAGATTATATTTATCTTTTTTAGTATTTCTTGCATCTTTGGATACCCCGCTAGCTGACCAGACTTTATTCTTGTTTATATAGATCCAGAAATTTCTTGATGCCTTTAGGTCTGTTAAATCCTGGCGGGAAACCGGAGTAAGCAGAAAGGAATTCTGATTAGCCTTAATATCTCCGTGTAAATCAGGAGAGAGCGAAGACATCAGGCTTTTATTGGCGAGCGGGAAATAAAGATTTTTTATTTTGTTTGCCGAACCAGACTTAAAACTTCCTGATTTATCACTGAATTCCCAGAGCTTATCCTTCATCATTCTTAGGCGGGCTAGACATAGCTTCCACGAAACTCTCTATTGCTTTTTTATTCTCTTCGGTTATCCGCACAAAACAAATACCTAAGCGATATTCACCGCTATTCTGTAAAGTACAGGAACGTACTTCTCCCAATATCTGCATCGATATTACGCGATTATCATCTTCTGACTGATGATTAATCAGAGTAAAGTTCATATTCAAGACAGTAGAAACAGGAACATCATAACTTGAGGATATTGCCATACCCGCTTTACCCAAATCCAACATCAGTGCATCGACTTGCCTCCCCCCGATAGTCAAGCTGGCAGAGAGCGGCTTATATACATCATAAACAATAGTAAATTTGGCCTTTGTCCTTTTAAATTTTCGCTTATTCACAGCTTTATCTGCCATTTTTTACCTCCAGATACAATTATAGCACTAATTCATATAAAGAGAACAAAAAAAACCGCCAAGATTTGGCGGTTTTTTTGGTTGCGGGGAGAGGATTTGAACCTCTGACCTTTAGGTTATGCTTACTACTACAGTTTTCACTGCTCCGCCACAAATATTGGCGGATTTGTAGTCTGGACTATACCTTAATCCCAACATTTGGGATCTCTGCCGTCTAGTCTCTACACCTTCCCATCACAAATCTTGATGGACTTGGCTCGGTATTACCTTTGACTAATTACAAGGGTTTCACCGAATTTGGCAGACTATCCTCCAGTCGTCACCGACTGAGGAGCCCATCGGACAACAAATCCCATCGCTCCCTATATTCTGCAGATTTAGGCTTACGTTGCCTTTTCTTTGTTTCTATGAAAGTTACCGTACTATCATAGCTACAAAATACAGAAATAGGCATTACGTAAAATTTCTGCAGGGGCTCGATATAGACAACGGCGAAATCAAAATCATTTTTGCAGTAACGCTCCCGCAGCATACGTCGACGATTAGTCTTGGTTCTGCGAACATCTACTCCGTAGGAATTAGTTTTCGCATTAAACCAAGCACTCTTCACCTGTATGCGTAGGAGCTTGCCATTTCGGTCAATTGCTAAATCATAGGGTAAACGATCTCCTATAGGTTTTAAAACTCTAAAACCCATTTTTAGCAATTCCGTTATGACCGCAGATTCCGCTATGTCCGCTTTGAGTTTTGTGTCCATTGAGCCTAACGAGCTACCGGACTGCTCCACCCCGCGAATGTCACTTCTCTACAGCTGATTCTTACCTATAATTAAACAAAGAACGGTTGTTACTTTATCTAATGCTTATCTTCTTATCTATTAACGCTTTACTTATTACTTACGACTTATAACTTATAACTTATAACTTATAACTTACAACTACTATTCCGGGATAATCTTAACGGGGATTTCGCCTTTACGCACAACCCCCATCTTCTCCCTGGCAATCTTCTCCTGATAAACCGGATCGTTTTTTATTCTCTCCAGTTCTTTTTGTAAGAGCGAATT
>JAHIZC010000215.1 GCA_018814745.1 Candidatus Omnitrophota bacterium | reverse complement strand
TACTATCTTTCTCCTTTTTGATGAATTCCTGAAAACCTTACCCAAATCCAGGCCTAAAGACATACTCCTATATCTGCTCCTCGTAGAAGAAACTTCCCACCTTACCCTACCCCTCAAACAAAACGACCTCACCATAGAACTCGCCACCTTCCTGAATATGGCTAAAGCTTACTACGCCTTAAGCAAAGAAGATAGAGAGCAACTGAAAGATTTCGCGGCTAAATTTGACCGGGAAGCAAGGTTCATACCTTGGATTGAATTGCTGGATAAATACACCTCTGAATCGTTGTTTGATTCCAAAGCCCAAGAAGAAATAGCTAGGTTCTTGCAGCAGTATAAGGAATTTGAAAATCAAATAATGGATGAGGAAGGATTAAAGAATTTCTTATCAGAATTCTTCTTCGCAGAAGCCAAGGAAAAACTATCAGCATTTACCGTAAATAAGATGAGCTATATTTCCTCAGCTGAAATAGAGCGCATTTTGAGTATCATCACTTTCTATGTAGCTCAATTCCATAAAGCAACCATAGGCATACATGGGACCGGATATGAGATTACACATTCCGATATCCTTGATTTTGTAGAGAAAATCGGTTTAGCCGAAATAAAGGAATTTATCAACAACGATTTACGCAAATTAAAACTTCTCGCAAGGAAAGATGTTGACATTTGGGAGTTAGAAGCAGGAGCCATATGGTTTGAAGACTTTGTGTTAGAGGGTAATAAAGAATACGATATAGTAGCCCTCCTTCTTGCTATTGACAAGTTAAGAGGTAGGACTCCCAAGTACATAAAAGTTTGCCAAGATGAAAAACAAACACAAGTGATTGGGGATAGATGGCCGACATCAGATCCGCACTACAATTCTGCTCTGACTTTGGATGATTTATACGCATGGTTTTACATGCTTAAAACCAACAAAAACCCCCTTAGCCAGTTAGTAAAAGATTATTTTGCCGATGAATCTACAAATACAATAAACCTTACGCATGAACTGTATGCCAGATTGCAAAGATTAAGAAACAAGCCTGAAATTATTCTGGGGAGCGGATTTGTTACAGTTGATCCAAGAACTTTAAAATTAGAAACCGGAGATGTTGTTTATCAATGGGAGCAAGGAGAAATGCATATTTGGATTGCATCAGAAGTAAGTGGTGATTGCATAGTATCGAAACTTGCAGGAGGAAATACTGCCTTCTGGAGCCTTATGTTAGAAGATTATATTTTTAAGGGCGCTCATGAATTAAAAATAATACCTTTTAACTCCTTAGATAAAATTGAAGCTGAATCTCTTCCGATTTTACCGCAAATACAAAAGCCGGTATTAAAGGCAATTGAAGAAGGGTTTGAAAAATTTACCAAGGAGGTCGAGAAACAAATCGCTCATAAAAGTATGCCTATAACAGCAGATCTCAGAAAAGTATTCGGTGATGACGTAGAGTTGGGTAAGAAAATATTGGAGTTGGCCGGCTTCAATACCGCATGTGTAATTATTGCTAATAATGCTGCAAAGCTCGATATATTATCAAATATTCTTATGTTTTTATACCACTGGAGCAGAGACAATAATATTAATACAAAAGAGTATGAGAAAGTACTTGGTCAAGATAAGGTTCAGGTCCTAATAAAGATATTAGAAGAGGCGAAGGTGGGTTCTTCCTCACCCATCTCTTCGCTCCTTGGTCGCTCCAAGGAGCGTGTTATGGTAGGTGAGCCGTTTGCCAAAGAGCCTGTAACAGAGGAGGACCTAAAAGATGCTCTAGATATGCTTAAATCCTACTCCAGTTATCTCTATGAGTTTCTCATGGCAAGAATCAGCAAAGATAACTATTGGTATGCACCTACTCAATCTATGGCAGGCTATGCAAGGCTCCAGCTCCTCACTAATGACATCATCTTCCTCCTCTTTGATGAATTCCTGAAAACCTTGCCCAAATCAAGGCCAAAGAACATACTCTTATTCCTCCTCCTCGTCGAAGAAACTTCCCACCTTGTTGCCCTACCACTCAAAGAAAATTACCTCACCATAGAACTCGCCACCTTCCTGAATATGGCTAAAGCTTACTACGCCTTAAGCAAAGAAGATAGAGAGCAACTGAAAGATTTCGCCGTTAAGCACAATCAGGAGTATAGGCTCCTGATTTGGCTGGAGTTGTTGGAGAGATTTAGCTCTGAAGAGTTAAGTAATCCTAAGACATGGCAAGAAATAGCTGAGTTTATCGATCGAAACTATAATGAATTTAAAGGACAGAATTTGGATGAACCTGCATTAAGTACTTTATTGAAAGAATTTGAATACGATGCATTAAAGAAAAGAGTCTCTACTCATTCTATCGAAGTCCCCTTGAGCCAATTAGTAATGCATTTTATATCCTTGCCTAAAGAAAAAAGGTCAGCAAACTTAAAAATGTTACTACTTAAGAGATTGGGTGATTTAAAAGAAGTTACGGTTCCTGTATCAGAAATAGAAAAATTCCTACTCGGGGATATTCTCTATCAATTATGTATGGATGGCATATTCAATATATACATTGTAACTGAGCAAACTAAAGAACGTAAAACAATAGAGGATATATTAGGGAAAGCATATACCCCATTTTTAGGAGAGGGATTCTTAGAAGATTGGTTTACAAGGGAGAAAGAGGGAAATAGGTTTATACCTTTTGAGTCCTTAGATAAATTCGAAGTCGAAAATAAAGAATCAAGAGAAATATATAAAACAGCTAATATGCAAGCAATATTAGAAGGATTACCATCACCATGGACTTTTGGGCAGGATGCGAGGCATACAGAGAAGATACTGCACATTGGCTCGGCAAAAGTT
>JAHIZC010000214.1 GCA_018814745.1 Candidatus Omnitrophota bacterium | reverse complement strand
CTTCATAGATATGAAACTGCCGGCCCTGAATGGGCTGGAGACCTATCTGGCTTTAAAAAAGATCGATCCTAATATGAAGGCAGTAATGATGACCGCGTATCGGCAGGAAACGAAGGATTTGGTGCAGGAAGCATTAAAGAATAATGCCTATACCTGTATTTACAAACCATTCCCTCCACAGGAAGCGGTGGAGATCGTTGAGGAGATAATCAGGGAGAAGGGAAATAAAGGGGTAAGAGAAGAGGGGAGGGGGACTATGGCTAAGACGATTTTGATAATAGATGACAGGGAAACAATACGCACGAGTTTAGCTGATGTATTAGCGGAGAGCGGATACAGGGTTTTAGAAGCGGCAACGGGGGAAGAAGGTTTAGAGAAGGCCCGCGAGGAAAAGCCGGATTTAATGGTGGTGGATACGGCTATGCCCGGTATAGACGGCCATGAGGTTTGCCGACAGATTAAAGAGATAGAGAGATTGCCTATCAAGGTTCTGATCTACACAGGCGCTTTAAGCGCTATAAATCCATTAAAAGCAAGGCGTGCGGGAGCGGATGATTACATAGTGAAGGGTTTAAGCCCTTTGAATTTGATCGAGGCAATAGAAAAGCTCATCTAAAATATCAGGGGGATCAAGTACATATGTCTACAAAACCGAAGGATCTTCAGAAAGAAATAGCAGTTCTTAAGAAAGAATTGGAAGATAGAAAATGGGCAAGTAGGAAGACAGAAGAAGGGATTAAAATTTTATACAAAGATCTTGAGAAGAAAAATGAGGAATTAGAGAAACTGGATAGACTCAAATCTGACTTTATCGCGACCGTTTCCCATGAGCTGCGCACACCATTAACCACCATGAAAGTGTTTGCCTCTATTATCGCAGATGAGATTCCCGGTAAACTCACCAAGGACCAAAAAGAACATGTGGGTATAATCAACGGTAATATCGACCGCCTTGCTCGGTTAATTGAGGGTCTCCTGGATATCGCTAAGATCGAATCTGGAAAGGTATTGCCGAGAAGGACACTTGTAAATATGGTCAATTTAGCCAATGGCGTAATTTCTACCTTCAAACCGGAAATGGACGCGAAACATATTGAAGTAAAGGCCTCATTTAACACACCTTTACCAGACATTTATGTTGACTCAGACAAAATAACCCAGGTTTTCACCAATCTGATAGGAAATGCCATTAAATTTACAGCTGAGAAGGGAAAAGTCATTATTGAAATAGTAAACAAGAAAAAGATGATAGAGTGCAGTATCGCTGATACAGGTATAGGTATCGCTCCGGAGGATCTGGCTAAACTGTTTATCAGATTCCAACAGATTAACCGCGCGGCAGGCCCCGGGGCCAAAGGAACAGGTTTAGGTTTAGCTATAACTAAAGAACTGGTCGAGATGCATAACGGTAAAATCCGGGTAGAATCAAAATTGGGTGAGGGAAGCAGGTTTATCTTTACCCTGCCTAAACTAAGTAGTGAAATCGTTATTAAGGAATATATCGATAACGGGATCAAAGAGGCCATGGGTAAAGGAGCCGGGTTATCGATTATAGTTATTTCTATCAGTGATTTCCGAAGGAGCTTAAAAATACTTGGCAGGAAAAGGATGCGCGGGATTCTTGCCGGCCTGGAGGAAATAGCCCAAAAGATCTTTAGAAGAGCCACCGATACTACTGTAAGACATGGAACAGAGGTTGTTGTTATTTTGCCGGAAGCGAAAAAAGAAGATGCCTTTGCGGTGAAGAACCGCCTTGAAGAGGCTATCAAGGAATATATGAAAGATTTAACGGGAAAGATCCAGATAAATTTAGGGACTGCTACTTTCCCGGATGAGGCTGACAGCGGGGAGGTGTTGATCAATAAAGCAAAAACTCAACTTGAAGCGATCTACGCCGGCCTTGAGCTCGGAAAGAGTAAAAAAAAAGGAAAAGGGGGGACAGAAAGTGAGTAAGAAGCGAATATTACTAATTGATGACGAAACTGAACTTGTCAAGGCGATAGAGATCAGGCTAAAACACGCGGGCTACGAGGTCTTAACCGCTTGTGACGGCCGTGACGGGCTGGAAAAAGCGAAAAGCGAAAGACCTGATCTTATTCTTTTGGATATTCTTATGCCCAGGATGGACGGATACCAGACGCTTGTTGAATTAAAGGCGCTGGATAAGGTGAAGTCTATTCCTGTAATCATGCTTACAGCTGAAAGCATGATTGATGATGTATCTAAGGCCGCGGATTCAGGAG
>JAHIZC010000213.1 GCA_018814745.1 Candidatus Omnitrophota bacterium | reverse complement strand
TGAATATTGGAGGTACAGGGGTGGTTTCGGTAGTTGCCAATATAGTCCCCTCTGATGTAGCAAATTTAGTTTGCGAATTCGCTAAGGGGAATATGCAGCGCGCTCAAGAGATTAGCGATAAACTTTCTCCCTTAGTAAAAGCAATGTTTATTGAAACAAATCCGATACCGTTAAAAACTTCGATGGGCCTGCTTGGTATGTGTGAGCCAGATTTAAGGTTACCGATGTCAAAGATGCTGCCTGAGAATGTGGAAAAACTGAAAAAAGCTCTCAAAGATTATGGCTTAGAAGGAGTAAAGATATGATAAAGTTGGGGATAGCCGGTGCATGCGGCAGAATGGGGAAGCGGATCTTTGAATTAGCCTCTGGTGATAAAGATTTCGAGTTGACTTTAGCTCTAGAGAAGAAAGGGACTCCTCTAATCGGTAAAGAGCTGGGTAAGCTGAAAATATCTTCCACTGCCGACGGCATATTCTTAACTGATGTGTTTATTGACTTTACTACTCCGGAAGCTACTGAAGCTAACTTAGCTTATGTAGCAAAATATAAAAAGGCACTGGTATTAGGGACAACCGGATTAAGCGACCAGCAGATGAAAAAAGTTCAGGATATATCCAAAGTTATTCCGGTGGTATATTCTGTAAATATGTCTGTGGGGATGAACGTACTTTTTGAATTATTACCCGAGATCGCCAAGAGATTAGGCCCGGACTATAGTATCGAGATAAGCGAAGCGCATCATAAGGCAAAGAAGGATGCGCCCTCAGGTACAGCGAAAAAGATCAAGCAGATTTTAGCTGAGGTGACTAAGAAAGAGATCCCTACCCATGCTATAAGGCTGGGGGATATCGTTGGGGATCACACGGTTATATTCTGCGGGAATTCTGAACGTATTGAGATAAAACATCAGGCTCACTCCAGGGACCTATTTGTTCTCGGAGCGCTCAAGGCAGCCAAGTGGGTCAAAGATAAGCCGGCAGGCTTGTATAATATGCAAGACGTGCTTAAAGGATAATGCTATGACTAAAAATATGTTTAATCTATCAAAGAAGCTGACTTCGCTTCCTGCTTATCTATTTTTAGAGATTGATAAGGCAAAAAGAAAAGCTAAACAAGAAGGAAGGGATATAATCGACCTGGGTATAGGAGATCCGGATCAACCTACACCCCGAGATGTCATTGATACATTATATCAGGCTGCCCAGGAACCAGCCAATCATCGATATGCCTTGGATCAGGGGATGCCTGTATTGCGTCAGGAGATCGCAGGCTGGTATAAGAATAGATTCAGCATTGATCTTGACCCGGAGAGAGAGATTTTACCTCTTATCGGCTCAAAGGAGGGTATAGCGCATTTTCCTCTGGCATTTATCGATCAGGGTGATTATTCTTTGGTTCCCGATCCGTGTTATCCACCCTATAAAGGCGGGACAATTCTCTCCGGAGGCAAGCCCTATCTTATGCCGCTAGTAGAGAGTAATTCGTTTTTACCTGACCTCAAAGAGGTGCCTGCGGATGTGCTTAAAAAAGCAAAGTTACTTTTTATCAATTATCCTAATAATCCTACAGGCGCAACTGCAGAAAAAGGGTTTTTTAGCGAAGTAGTTGAATTTGCCAGAAAAAATAAGATTATCGTGGTCTCAGACCTTGCCTATTCAGAGATGGCCTACGACGGGTATAGGCCGCCTAGTTTCCTTGAGGTTGAAGGGGCAAGAGATGTGGGGATTGAATTCCACTCTTTATCCAAGACTTATAATATGACCGGTTGGCGTATCGGCTGGGCAAGTGGCAATGCCGAGTTAGTCTCGGCTTTAGCAAAAGTCAAATCCAATATAGATTCAGGGATATTTTCCGCTATTCAATTAGCGGGGGTTTCTGCAATAAAAATACCCCAAGAAGAGATCAAGAATATGTGCAGCCTATATCAGAGACGGAGAGATGTTTTAGTTTCCGGGCTTAATTCTCTGGGTTGGAAGGTGCAATCTCCAAAGGCTACTTTCTATCTTTGGATCAGAGTTCCTGATAATACAGATTCGATCAAATTCGCTCAACTAATTTTAAATAAATCTGATATCGTAGTTACGCCTGGTGTTGGTTTTGGAAGATACGGAGAGGGCTACATCCGTATGGCGCTGACTGTTTCAGAAGAAAGAATAGAAGAAGCTATAGGCAGACTAAAGAAAATATTTTGATGGTTACCTGTTATTTGGGCATTGGTTCGAATCTGGGCAAGAGAAGAAAAAACATAGAATTGGCTGTGAGGAAAATTAATTCTTTAAAAGATACACAGGTTTTAAAGCTTTCCCGGATTATCGAAAGTTCGCCTATCGGCGGACCTCTTAATCAGAGGGAATTTTTAAACGCCGCTTTAAAAATCAGGACAGAGCTAGGCCCTTTATCTCTTCTGAAGAATCTTAAAATAATAGAGCGACAAATTGGAAGAAAGAGGACGGTGCGTTTTGGGCCAAGGCCGATTGATTTAGATGTTCTCTTTTACGGGGAGAGGGTCTTAAATAACAGAAAATTGACTATTCCTCACCCCAGGATCTTTGAGCGTAAATTTGTAACTAGGCCATTGTTAGAAATCTTATGAAGCTAGTTAGAAGTATAAAAGAAATGGCTGCTCTTTCCAAAAAATATAAAGGCAGAGGAGAAGCTATTGGATTCGTTCCTACTATGGGAGCTTTGCATAAGGGGCACATCAGTTTGATCTGTCGTGCACGCAAGGAGTGCAAGATCGTAGTAGTAAGTATCTTTGTCAATCCTGCGCAATTCGGGCCAAAAGATGATTTAAAAAGATACCCGAGGAATCTAGGAGCAGATACAAATATCTGTAGGAGAGAAGGAGTGGATATAATCTTTTCTCCTAACAGAGAAGAGATCTATCCTAAAAATTACAAGACATATTTAGCAATTGATGATCTGGGCAGAGTGTTATGTGGTAAATTTAGATCCGGACACTTTCGGGGTGTAGCCACTATAGTAACTAAACTTTTCAATATAATCAGCCCTGATTTTGCTTATTTCGGACAGAAGGATGCTCAGCAGGCAATAATCATCAAGAAGTTAGTGCGCGATTTAAATATGCCGCTTGAAGTAAAGGTTCTGCCGATAGTCAGGGAAAGGGATGGCCTGGCGATGAGCTCCCGGAATACTTATTTAAACCGAGAGCAAAGAGAGGATGCCGCTGTTTTATATCAGGCATTAAGAATGGCCGGGGTTTTAATCAAGAAAGGCTCAAGGAGCTCAAAAGAGATTATCCGCAGGATGCGCCTGATGATTTTAAAAAAGAAGAGTGCCAGGATTCAATATATCTCTGTTTTTGACTTAAAAGAATTCAAGCCGGTAAAAAGGATAAAGGGAAAGATATTGATTGCCCTGGCTGTTTTTTTTGGTAAGACACGGTTGATTGATAACATGATCATTAAGGCTTAAGGGAAAGATGCCTAAATTATTAAAGATAGGTATAGTCGGTTGCGGAGCGATCGGTACTTCTTTGGCGAAGACAATCGCAGCTGATTTTTTCGGGCAGGCCTGCTTATCCGGGATAAATTATACTTAAGCTAAGAAGGCCTATAAATTAGCCAGCGAACTGAAGAATCAGAAGCTTGCAGAGTTAAATTTAATTGGTTTGATAAATAAGTCTGATCTGATAATCGAGGCGACTAAAGCTAGCGACGCTTTCAAGATAGCTAAAAAGTGTATCCTGGCAGGTAAAGACGTGATGCTGATGAGTGTGGGTGGTATAATCGAGCACTATAAAGAATTATCAATATTAGCCGCAGAGAAAGATAGCAGGATATTTATACCTTCGGGTGCGATCTGCGGGATAGACGGGCTGAAGGCAGCATCATGCGGTAAAGTTAAGAAAGTCACCCTGACTACAAAAAAGCCTCCCAAGGCAT
The DNA here is from genome assembly GCA_018814745.1 of Candidatus Omnitrophota bacterium. Classification (GTDB taxonomy): domain Bacteria; phylum Omnitrophota; class Gorgyraeia; order Gygaellales; family Profunditerraquicolaceae; genus JAHIZC01. The sequence goes on along the minus strand of JAHIZC010000213.1, from coordinate 678 downwards.
TCTTAGGCATACCCTATGTGCTGGAAAAAAAGATCCGCTTGGATAATATTAAGCACGAGACAGTTATATTTGAGGGCGATGCCTATATGGCGACTAAGATATTCCCGCAAAACATAAACGTTGCGGCAACTTTAAGTATCGCCGGCATTGGAGCAAAAGAGACAACCGTACGGATTATCGCTTCTCCTACGGCTACGAGGAACACGCATGAGATAGAGATCGAATCTGATTCGGGCAGGATAAGAGCCTGTACGGAGAATGTAGTGCATCCTGATAATCCCAAGACAAGTTATCTGGCGGTTTTATCGGCAATCGCCACGTTGAAGCGGATATTAGAGCCGATTAAAATTGGAAATTAATAATTAGTAAAAAGAAGGGGGGTGAAACAAATTATGGCAAAGAAGCTAGTGAAAGTAGGCATCAAAAGAGTAAAGGGGTTTCTCTATTACGTCGATAAGAAGGGTGACGTCTCTTGCGCAAAGATGGCAAGAGGGAAGAAAAAAGGAGGAAGCCCAAAGAAGGTAGCCAAGGTAGGGATCAAGAGAGAAAAGGGTTACCTTTATTTCATCGACAAAAAGGGCGATATCTCCTGCGCTAAGATGAAAAGAGGCGGAAAGAAGAAAAAGAAGTAAATTTCCGGCTTTTGAAAAAGTATAGCCCCTGTATAATAAAATTCCT
>JAHIZC010000212.1 GCA_018814745.1 Candidatus Omnitrophota bacterium | reverse complement strand
GATAAATATGCTTTTTTTTAAAACAAACAGGCCTTTCCTAGCTGTCCTCAGCTTAATCATATCCTTAGCAGGTTTCAATTTACTTTCGGCCCAAGAGCAAACCAGAGAAATGAGAGCTATCAAGGAAGCTCTCGCCAAATTCCAGGAGTCCCTAAACTGGGATCCGGAGTATAAGCCTACTTCAATTTATATTGATTTGATCAAACATAAAATTCTCCAAGAGGATGTCGCAGAAGCGGTAGAAAGAGATTAATATGAACATATTGATGGTTGCGGATGATTTTTTCCCTTCGGTAATTGACAGTCGCACAAGAATATTAAATGAATTAAGTAGGAGTCTAGCGAAGAAGGGGAATAACGTCTATGTATTGACATGTGTCCAGCAAGTAAACACCGGGTCAGATTATCACGGCGTATTAGACGGGGTAAAGATCAAGCGTTATCAAGTAAGTTCTAGAGGCAATTTAGCGTTTCTTTTTTCCTCCTTGATTAATTCCCTTTCCTTATTCAACCAAATCTCTAAAGAGACTTCATTTGACCTGATAAATTTTTATCAACCGCTTACAGCCTGGGGGGTGAATTTTACGAAGATGGCACGAAAAATCCCTCAAGTTTACACATTACATTCTTTGGGGAGTCAAGAGTGTAAGGTGGAAAATGAAAAGAATAAGATTCAATCGTTTGTAAATCGATGGCTTGAAAGGAAAATAGTCAAAAATTGCAGGAAAGTTATTGTATCGAATGAATTATCCAGAGAGCGGGCTATAGATTACTACAGGATTAAGAAATCAAAGATAGAGATTATCCCTGTAGGGGTTGATACCGAGAAATTCTCACCCCTAAAAAATAAGGAATCATTAAAGTCTGATTTTGGAGTGTCTCCTGATAAATTTGTTCTTTTTAGCCTCTGTCCTCCTACGCCCGGTGCGGGGGTGAAAAACCTGATTAAGGCAATGTCTGCCGTAGTCAAAAAGAATCCCGATCTAGTACTTATAATTGGGGTAGAGGGAGCTCTTGGGGAGGGGATAAAAAGTGAGGTTAATCATTCGGGCCTAGATGGCCAGATTAAACTGGAGGGAAATATAGAAGTCAATTTTTTACCGTATTGCTATCGGGTTGCAGACCTCTTTATCCTGCCGGATATCAATCAGGAAGGATCTGGTTTGATTGCTTTAGAAGCGCTTTCTTGCGGGGTGCCTGTTTTAGGAGCTCCGGGGGGCAGGGTACGGGAGATTCTGGGGAGTCTGGATCAAGATCTGCTATTTAAGGATAACACCCCCGAATCTATAGCAGAGAAAATTCTAGCATATAGCTCTTCCATGAATCTTTTGGAGTTAAGTCAAAAATGCAGAGATTTTGTGGTCTCTAATTATTCTTGGAATAGAATCTGCGAAATCTATGAGAAAAATTATTCAGAGATAGTACGCTAATTTAAAAAATATATGCCAGCAAAATTTATCGTCGCAGTTGATTTAGGAGGGACAAATTTAAAGTTAGCCCTGATCGATTCAAAATATAGAATCATAGATAGGCGTAGCTTAAGCACAAAAAAATTTAGAAAAAAAGAAGATTTAATCTCCGCAATTGTTAATTCTGTCAACAATATCATTGCAGGTAATAGTTTAGTCAGAAAGAATATTTTAGGTGTTGGTTTAGGCCTCCCCGGCCCGGTAGATATTAAAAGAGGCATTGTCCATTTCCTGCCCAATATCCCCGGCTGGAAGGAAGTAAACTTACAGAAGATCTTAAAAAAAAGATTAAAACTACCCGTATTCATAGATAACGATGCTAACTTAATGTGCCTGGCAGAGCAAAGGTTAGGCGCAGCTAAAGGGTTAAGAAATGTGGTTTGTCTTACTTTAGGTACCGGCGTAGGCGGAGGAATTATTATTGAAGATAGGCTTTACCGTGGCTCAAATTTTGCTGCGGGAGAGATTGGCCATATGCCGATCAATGAAAAAGGCCCGCTCTGCAATTGCGGCGGAGTTGCTTGTCTTGAGGCATACATCGGTAATGTTCCGATTCTAAAGGAAGCAAAAAAAATGTTTGGATCAGGAATGTCCCTAGAGGGAGTAAGCCTGCTGGCAAAGAGAGGCAATAAGGAAGCTAAAAAATTTTGGTTAATAATCGCAAAGCGACTAGCTGCTAATATAATTGGGGTGGTGAATTTATTAAACCCGGATGCTATTGTTATAGGCGGAGGAGTAGCTGAGGCTGGTTTGGTATTATTTGACCGGATAAAGGATATTGTGAAGAAGCAGGCAATGCCAGTACAGGCAAGGGCAGTTAAAATATTACGAGCAAAGATGGGGAATAATGCCGGCTTGATCGGAGCCGCTTTACTGGTAAAAGGAAATCTTAAGTGAGAATAATAAGAGTTATTATTTTACTTTGGTCTTTAGTCTTTGGTCTTTGGTCTTATTCGGGTGCCGAAGAGAATAAGGCATCTTCGATAATCGTCAACGGTGATGAAGTTGAATATATGACGGAGAGCAAAGAGTGGGTTGCTTCCGGAAACGTCGAAGTGCTTTATAAGGGTTCCAGGCTTACTTGCGACAAGCTCAGTGTTGATACGCAGACTAAAGTCGGGGTTGCAGAAGGTAATGCCAGATTAGATGATCAGAGAGGTATTATAGAAGGCGAAAAGATAATCTACAATTTTGAAAGCAAGACTGGGACCATTCTGGACGCAGAATTTCGCGCTAATCCTTATTTCGGGAGAAGTATAAGATTAGAAAAAGTAAGTGAAACTGAATTTATCGCCTTTGGTGGTTATGCTACCACTTGCACCTTTGACAAGCCTCACTATCGATTAAAATCAGAACAGATAAATGTAATCCCCGAGGATAAGCTTATAACCAAGAAGACTTCTTTCCGTTGGGCAGATTACCCTTTGGCTTACCTACCCTGGTATAGCCACAGCCTGAAGGATCCTTTTATGCATGTAAGAATAGTTCCTGGAAAGAGAAAGGACTGGGGGCCGTATCTTCTCACGGCCTGGAGGTACAATATTACTAATAATATAAATGGCAGGATATACTTAGACCATAGGGATCTATTAGGTGTGTCTGAAGGTTTCGGGTTAAATTATAATACCCAACTTTTTGGTAAGGGTGATTTAAAGTATTACTATACTCAGGAGAGGCCTAGAAGGTTAGCTAAGGCTGGTTTGGCAGAGTTTCAAAGATACTTTATCCGACTGCGTCACAAGTGGGATATCGACGAACAGACAAATTTTACTTCGGAATTTTATCGTATCAGCGATCAGAAGAGGAAATTGGTCAGTCCAAGCGAGAATTTTCTTAAGGATTATTTTTATCGTGAATACGAAAAAGACAGCGAGCCTTTAAGTTATGCTCTCCTGCACCGCAATTTTCAATATTCCAGCCTGGATCTATTTATCCAGAAGCGCGTAAATCATTGGTTCGCTCATGTAGAGAAATTACCGGAGATAAAATATAGCCTGCCCAGTCTACAAGTCGGGGGAAGTTGGTTTTATTTTCAGAATGAAAGCTCTCTGGCTAACTTGAATAAAAAAGAAGCAACTTCGTCTACTCCGCCGGATGAGGAGAGTGTAACCAGGCTTGATACCACCAATAAATTTTCTCTCCCCACCAGGCTTGCATTCTTCAGATTAACTCCTTTTGTCTCTAGCCGTCAAACTATCTATGATAAGGGGGTAGGAGGGGGAGTCGAAACGCCGGTGAGAACAATATTCGGCTCAGGGATGGAAGTGAGCACAAAATTTTATCGTTTCTTTGAGGTAAAATCTAATTTTCTGGGGATGGAGATAAACAGGCTGAGGCACATAATCACTCCGACTATAAGTTATGCCTATAACCATGAGCCCACGGTCACAGCAAGTAAGTTAAAACAGATCGATGAGGTAGATTCTATTACGCGCAGCAATAAAGCTACTCTGGAGCTAAGTAATAAGCTTCAGACAAAGCGTTCCGGGGCGAACGTAGATTTAGTTGATTTTATTGTCAAGAGCGACTATATTTTTAAACCAAAGGCCGGGGATAAACTCGGAAGCAATTTAGGGGATATTATCTGTGAGTTAAAATTTCTGCCTTATTCCTGGTTGCGCATAGATTCAGACGCAACCTATAAACGTTCAGGTAACCGCTCCGATGAAAATTATAACAGTCTCTCTAATATAAACTATGATATATTCTTTGATTTTGCTAACGAACGAACTTTAGGAATCGGGCAGCGTTATCAAAGGAAGGGTGGGAATGAAATCATCAGTCAACTGCATTGGCGTCTCAGTCCTAAATGGAAATTCTCGACGTATCAGAGATATGAAGTTGGCCATGATCTGACGCTAAGAAGGGGCTTAAGAGAGCAGGAATATGCCATAATCAGAGACCTTCATTGTTGGGATGTAGCATTGACCTATAACGTCAAAAGGACCGAGGGTGAAAGTGTATTCCTGGTTTTTAGGCTTAAGGCATTTCCCGAGATGGAGATTGGTTTTGATCAGAGCTACCACAGTCCTAAGGCCGGTTCTCAATCAATTACGTATAAAAATTAAAGGAGTAGAGAGATGAAGATTACCATAGTTGGTTCCGGATATGTGGGCTTAGTTACAGGAGCCTGTTTCGCCAAATTAGGAAATAAGGTTATTTGCGTTGATAACGATAAGAAGAAAATTGCAGCACTAAGAAAAGGTATTATACCTATTTATGAACCGGGGCTGGAAGAGTTGATAATTAATAATATGAAGCAGAAGAGGTTGACTTTTTCCTCCAGCATAAAGACGGCAGTCAAGTCTTCCGAGGTAATCTTTATTGCTGTAGGTACCCCTTCTTTAGAGAATGGAGAGGCGGACCTTACGGGGATAGAAAACGTATCGCGTGATATTGCCACAAGCATGACCGGATACAGATTGATTGTAGAAAAATCCACCGTCCCGGTTGAGACCGGGGAGTGGGTCAAGCGTACTATATCGACTTATGTAAAATCAAAAGTAAAATTCGACGTTGCATCGAATCCCGAATTTTTAAGAGAAGGCTCAGCGATTAACGATTTTCTGCATCCTGACAGAATAGTGATCGGAGTGGAGTCGAAAAAAGCAAGGGATATACTGGCTAATTTATATAAACCTTTAAAGGCTCCGCTGGTATTTACCAATATAAAGTCAGCCGAATTAATCAAGCATGCATCCAACGCGTTCCTGGCGACTAAAATCTCATTTATTAATGCTGTATCCCGTATATGTGATCTGGTAGGAGCAGATGTGAGCGAGGTCGCTCTGGGCATGGGGCTAGATAAGCGGATCGGTAAAGCCTTCTTGAATGCAGGCCTTGGTTATGGCGGTTCTTGTTTCCCTAAAGATTTAGACGCCTTTATCCACATCTCTGAGCAGTTTGGTTATGATTTTGCTTTGCTGAAATCAGTGAAGAACGTAAATCAAGAGCAGAAAGACTTCGTGTTGAAGAAAATAAAAGACGCCCTGTGGATAATCAAGGATAAGACCATAGGAATACTGGGCGTGGCATTTAAGCCTAATACCGACGATATACGTAATGCTCCCTCTATAGAGTTAATTGAGGCTTTACAGGAGGAAGGCGCAAAGATCAGGCTATATGATCCGCAGGCGATGAAGAGGGCTGCGGATAGATTAAAGAAAGTGCATTTCTGCCGCGATGCTTATGAAGTCGCTAAGGGCTCTGACTGTTTACTGATTGTTACGGAGTGGGATGAGTTTAAAGAGATAGATTTCAGCAGGATCAAGAAGTTATTAAAAAGACCGTTGATCATCGATAGCCGCAATATCTACGAAGTAGAGAATCTTAAAAAACTCGGTTTTACTTATATCGGGATAGGAAAAGGAG
>JAHIZC010000211.1 GCA_018814745.1 Candidatus Omnitrophota bacterium | reverse complement strand
CAAATCTTACCTTAAGCAATATCCCCGTCTCAAGTATACCCGGTTTGACCTCCGGGTGTCCGATAGCGCCTAAATATATCGCTGAGTACTTCCTGAGTTCTTCTATATCTTTATCTTCTACGGTCTTACCCGTCTTTAGATAATAATCTCCTCCGAAATCAAAGATTTTGCTTTCATACTTAAAACCAAATTTTTTGCTTACTACCTCCAAAACCTTTAGCCCCTCACGGACTACTTCGGGACCTGTTCCATCTCCCGGTATGACTGCAATTCTATACATCTGTAATCCCCTGTCTTAAATTTCCTCAATCAGCTTAACGGAATTCTTATTTAAAATTACCATTTTTTTCTTATCGGAAGAGGTCTTCGATAGCTGAAATGACTTTGCCTCTTTGATATCGCAAAACTTTAAATCGGTTACCGCTATAAAACTTTTCCTTTCATCATCAATAAAATCAATCACCCTCTGCCCGGGATTGATATGGATAACACCGCTTAGCGATGATCCGTCCACGCAGATAATATTAACTTTTCTTTTTTCCTTCTCTACTCTCATCAATCCGCCCCTTTCCTGGAACTAATCCAATTCATCAATCCACCGCATTTTACGATCCCCTGCAGAAACTCAGGGAAAGCCGCTACTTTATAAGTTTCACCCTTACTTAAGTTTGTTATTATACCACCGGATAAATCTATTTCAAGCTGATCTCCCTCTGAAATCTTATCTATGTCCTGCAATTCCAAAAAGGGAAGGCCGATGTTAATCGAGTTTCGGAAGAATATTCCGGCAAAGCTCCTGGCGATTACTGCAGAGATCCCGCAACCCTTGATCGCTAAAGGCGCATGCTCACGGGAAGAGCCGCAGCCAAAGTTCTTTCCGGCTACGATTACGTCTCCGGAACTCACCTCTTTAGAAAAGTTCGGCTTGATACTCTCCAGGCAATGACTACCTAGTTCCTGAGCATCAGTTGATACTAAATATTTTGCAGAGATGATATCGTCTGTATTAATATCATCTCCGAGTTTATGAACTTTGCCTTTTATTAGCATATTTCCCCTGGATGCGTAATCCTTCCCTTTATCGCAGTCGATGCGGCGACTGCCGGATTAGACAGATAAACAAAAGACTTAGGATCTCCCATTCTACCGATAAAATTACGATTCGTTGTTGCCAAAGCCACTTCGCCTTCGGTTAGAATGCCTCCGTGCCCGCCTAAGCAGGGCCCGCAGGTCGGCGTTGAAAAAACCCCTCCCGCCTTAACGAATATCTCCGCCAACCCTTCCTTGGCTGCCTGAAGATAGACATTTTGTGTAGCTGGAATTACGATTAATCTTAAACCTGCTTTTATCTTCTTTCCCTTTAAAATCTTACCGGCAATGCGTAAATCTGAAATCCTCCCGTTTGTACACGATCCGATAACCACCTGATCAACCTTAACATCCTTTAATTCTCTTACCGGCTTGACATTACTCGGTAGATGAGGACAGGCAACCTGAGGCTCTAAATCAGTAACATCCCACTCATATACTTTTTCATAACTAGCGTCTTTATCGCTTTTCAACTTTACAAATTTATTTGACACTCTGACACCCTGACACTTTGACACTTCTCGTACGTATTTTGAAGTAATTTCATCTGGCTCGATTATTCCTGTCCGCGCACCTGCTTCAATTGCCATATTACACATAGACAATCTATCATCCATGCTCAGCCTGCTGATCACCTCACCGGTAAACTCCATTGCTTTGTATAGAGCGCCATCAACTCCAATCTTACCTATCGTAAATAAGATCAAGTCCTTCCCGCCGGCCCATTTATTACACTTACCTTTATATATAAATTTAATCGTTAGCGGAACCTTAAGCCAGCATTTACCATCAATAAAAGCGCGCGCCAGATCAGTAGAACCTACGCCAGTGGCATAGCTACCTAATGCCCCGTATGTACAGGTGTGTGAATCTGCGCCGATCACCAGATCCCCGGGCATAACTAGTCCTAACTCCGGTAAGAGCGCATGTTCGATACCCATCCACCCGACTTCGAAGTAATTTACAATCTCCTGCTCTCGAGCAAAATCCGCCATCACCTTACACTGATTAGCGCTCCTTAGGTCTTTTGCCGGAGCAAAATGATCGGGTACTAGGACTATTTTTTTTCTATCAAATACCTTCCTCGCCCCTGACTTCCTGAATTGCTCAATTGCTAAGGGTGCCGTAATATCATTGCCTAAAGCCAGATCAACCTTAACTTCGATAAAGTCTCCCGGACTAATGCTCTTTTTGTCCGTATGAACCAATAATATCTTCTCTGCGATAGTATAACCCATGGTAAATAAACTTAAAATCTAAAGCGAAAAACGCAAAATTAAAGTGTAAAACTTAAAATTTTAAGTTTTAACTCTACACTTTGCGCTTTAAGTTTTGCGCTTTATTCATCTATTAAACTTCCTCACAACGAGGGTAGCGTTATGTCCGCCGAATCCCATAGAATTTGACACGCAGACTTCTACTTTTTCCTTGCGGGCCGTGTTCGGAACATAATCGAGGTCACAATCAGGATCAGGATATTCATAGTTGATTGTAGGGGGGATGACTCCGTCTTTTATCACCAGGCAGCAAACGATGAATTCAACTCCGCCGGCTGCTCCTAATAGATGTCCGGTCATTGATTTAGTAGAAGAAACAGCTACTTTCTTTGCATATTCACCAAAGGCTTTCTTTATCGCCAGGGTCTCAATCTTATCATTAAGCTTAGTGGAAGTGCCGTGTGCATTTACATAATCGACGTTCTCCGGATTCAACTTGGCATCCTTCAGTGCTTCTTTTAAAGCCCTGGCAGCCCCATCACCATCAGGATCGGGTGCGGTCATATGATAAGCATCACAAGACATACCATAACCTGCAATCTCTGCCAAAATATTAGCATTTCTTTTCTTGGCATGTTCCAAAGTCTCCAAGACCGCTATGCCGCAACCCTCAGCTATAACAAAACCGTCACGCTCTTTATCGAATGGCCTGCTTGCCTTTATCGGATCATCGTTCCTTTTGGAAAGAGCCTTCAACGCACAAAATCCGCCCACTCCCGTAGGAACAACACAGCTCTCCGTCCCACCGGCGATCATCACATCAGCATTACCATGTTGAATAATCCTGAAAGCATCGCCTATTGCATGTGAACCGGAAGCGCAGGCAGTAGCCACGCAGGAATTAGGGCCCTTCAATCCGAAAACAATAGCCACCTGTCCGCTGGCTTCATTAACAATTAACATCGGGATAAGAAAGGGAGACATTCTTGAAGCCCCCCTATTAAGCAGAATCTTATGCTGCTCTTCTATTGTATATAAACTACCGATCCCGGAACCGATTATTACACCCATGCGCGTTCTATCTTCCGTCTCCAAATCCAGGCCGGAAGCCTCTAAGGCCTGCCGAGAGGCGGCAACTGCATACTGGCCGAACCTATCCATGCGCCTGGTATCCTTGCTGGACATTCCATAAAACTGAGGATCAAAGCCTTTAACTTCCCCGGCAATCTTGGAATCGAATCCCGTAGTATCAAACCTGGTAATCGGGCCTAAACCACTCCTGCCCTCCCTTAATGACTTCCAGAAAGTAACCAGCTCATTACCTACAGGAGAAATCACTCCCAGGCCTGTAATTACAACTCTTTTCTCTTCCATATTAAATGAGCCCCGCCAATGATGCGGCGGGGCTGAGCTAACTCAAATTTATATTAACCTTTTATTTACTAGCTGCTTTTTCTTCAATGTACTTAATCGCATCGCCTACGGTAGTAATCTTCTCTGCATCTTCATCTGGTATCTCGACACCGAATTCTTCCTCTAGAGCCATAACCAACTCTACTGTATCCAGAGAATCTGCGCCTAAATCATCGACAAATGATGCTTCTCCTGTTACCTCTTCCGGCTTTACTCCCAACTGCTCTGCGATTATTGACTTCACTTTCTCTTGCACTGCCATTATCCTTCCTCCTTAATTTGCCACCTTCTTAAATTCAGCAAATTAATCCCGAGCATCCTGCTTGGTAAAATTGGATGCGAGGGATCTTTTCGCTAAGCCATAACCATACCACCATCCACGACGATGGTCTGGCCGGTTACATAGTCCGAATCACTCGATGCCAAAAATAAACAAACAGCTGCAACATCCCCGGGATCGCCAAATTTACTCAACGGAATCACTTCCTT
>JAHIZC010000018.1 GCA_018814745.1 Candidatus Omnitrophota bacterium | reverse complement strand
GGTTGGTTTAGGCGGGATACTTATGATAATGAGAAGGTAGACTTGCTAATTTTTATTACCGCTCGTATAGTAGAAGAAGGAGAATTTTCTCCGGATGAAATCGCTAAGTTACAACAGCGAATGGAGAAGGCTCCTGAAGAAGTAGTAAATTAGTAAAAAGAGACTAGAGGATTTTAACTAATGGGACATCCTTTAAGTTTATCCGAAAGGATGTCCCGATTATTTTATCTAATGAAAAGAATCCAAAACTGCTTAGCAAAATAAAAAGTGGTGAGGGGTTCAATTCGCACAGATAACTTATGTCGGAGTTGTTATAGGTTAATACTCCATAAGTTATGTGCTCATTGAATGCAAAAAGTTAACTTTATTTTTAGTAAAAAAGGGATGATGCGCTATATATCGCATCTGGATTTAATGCGCTTATTTATGCGGGCTTTACGCCGGGCCGGCCTGCCGATTAAGCTCTCTGAAGGTTTCAGTCCGCATCCGAAATTAAGTATTAAAAGGGCGCTGAAACTGGGAGTTGAAAGCGAAAATGAGGAGGCGAGTATACTGCTTAAAGAGGAAATAAAGAGTGATGAATTTAAGAATAGGCTGCAGAGGCAATTACCGGAGGGTATAGAGATAAAAGATGTCAAAAGAAATCTTAATTAATGCCGATTTTCAGGAGAAGCGCGTAGCTATCGTCTCCGACGGCAAACTCGAAGAGTATCATATCGAAAGGCCTACAGATAAGACCATTGTCGGCAATATATATAAAGCAAGAATCGAAGCAGTGATGACTAATATCGGTGCGGCTTTTGTCGATATCGGATTAGACAAGAAAGGCTTCCTTTATCTATCCGAGATAGAGTCGATCTTCGAATCTGTAGATACGCCGGCAAAAATAACTCCTCAACAGATAAAAAAAGGACAGGAAATTTTAGTGCAGGTAGTCAAGGAGTCCTTTGGGACCAAAGGCCCCCGGCTTTCTACTCACATCGGGATTGCCGGTAGATACCTGGTGCTTATGCCTGAAGGTAAGCAGGTAGGGATATCGCGTAGAATCGAGGATGACGGAGAGAGGAGGCGCCTGCGGAAGTTATTCAGTGAACTTAAGCTGCCCAGAGATGTTGGTTTTATTGTCAGGACCGCTGCCAGAGGTAAATCGAAAGAGGAATTACTCAGGGATGCCCACTTTCTCTATAAATTATGGAAGCGAATAGATAGACAGAGCAAACTGAAGAGGGCGCCGGCCTTGATCTACGAAGAGTACGATTTGACTTTGAGAGTAATCAGGGACTCTTTTACCGACGATGTTTCAAAATTAATCGTTGATAATAAGATGGAGTATATCAGAATACAGCGTTTTATGAAAACATTCCTGCAATATCTTGCCAGAAAGGTAGAGTTGTATAAAGGGGATGATTTATTCGGGCATAAAGATATTGAGAGACAGGCCAATCGGATCTTTGATAGCCACGTATATTTAAAGTCAAAGGCGTATATTGTAATTGAGCCTACAGAGGGCCTGGTTGTGATCGATGTAAACAGTGGAGGATTCAGAAAGAAGCTCGGCCAGGAGGAAACTGCTTTTAAGGTTAATTGCGACGCAGCCAGGGAGATCGCGCGGCAGCTAGTATTACGCGACTTGGGAGGCTTAGTAGTCATAGATTTTATTGATATGGGGAAGGAATTTTATCGAAGGGAAGTACTTAAAATATTAAAGAACGCCTTAAGCGATGACCGGGCGAAATATGACATCCTGGGTATATCAAAATTTGGGTTAGTTGAAATTACCAGGGAGCGCGTGCATAAGACTACCCAGATGCGCTCTTATCAGCCTTGCCCGTACTGCAGGGGGAGAGGAAAGGTCAGGTCAGGGCTTACTACTGCGATTTTTGCGCTTAAGGAATTAAATAGATATTTAAAGAAAAAACCGCAAAAAGAAGTTACTCTTACTCTTTCTCCGATTGTGGTTAACGAGATACTCAAGGATAAGAATAGTCTCAGAGCGATTGAGCGAAAGTTCCGGACAAAAATCAACCTTATCTCCAACCTAATCATCCACACCGAAGAAGTCAAAATCTCCTAAATCTCCATTACACTCGATTTTCTCCGAGGAATAAGGCCTGCCTTGTCTTGTTTCTCGCGCATCGTTCTAATTTCCCCAGCGAGGAAATTCTTCACTCGGAGAAAATTTTCGCTCTGCCAGACATATATGAGCGGGGCAACCTTGCCCGCTCAAATTTTCTACGTGCGCTCGAAATCAAGCCAAGTCAGTCCTCATTGACTCAAGATAAAATCTTCTCTGACATTTCTCTCAGCTAAAGGGGCTTTTGCGGTTTTGCTGGAGCGCACTAGACATTTTTAGACATAATAAATGAAGCTGGCGGGTTTCTCGTAAAGGTCTTTTCGGTCTCACTTGCGCGTGCATAAACTATACTACTCATAACAAATAAACCTGTCGGTCTTTTTCGCTCAGGTCGATTTTGCCAAAAGGGTCTTTTCGGTCTTGTCTTGCGCGCACTGTAGCTATTACTCATCACAAACGAATCTGTCGGTCTTTCTCGCTCAGGTCGATTTCTTAACGCCAATGATCTTTCGCATTTCGGTGGCTCTGAACTCGCGCTTTTTGCTCTAGCAAAAATCGCTCAAACAGCATCGCCATCCCAAAATTGCCCCGTCTACGTCGGGGCCTTGGGATTC
>JAHIZC010000210.1 GCA_018814745.1 Candidatus Omnitrophota bacterium | reverse complement strand
CGGATTGCCTCTGCTACTTCGTTTGCTTTTTCTAATGCGTAGCCGACATTTCCTTTGGTATCTCCCACAACTACCAGGACGCTAAAATGCATTTTCTTACCGCCTTTTGTTACCTTTGTAACGCGGTTTATAGAGATTATTTTTTCTATTATTGCGGATTCTTCCCGTTCGAACCTTATCTCGCGTGCCATCTTAGAATTGTAACCCCCCTTTTCTTAAGGCTTCAGCAAAGGCTTTGATTCTTCCGTGGTATAAAAATCCGCTACGGTCAAAGACGATCTTACTGATCCCTTTTTCCTTTGCCCTGCGAGCAAAAATCTGGCCGAAAAATTCGGCAGCTTTAACATTGCCGGGCTTAGGAAACTTTCCTCTCACTTCTTTATCTGTGGTACTTAGCGAAAAAATAGTTTTATTTTCTATATCGTCCACTACCTGCGCCCAGAGATTACCTAAGCTCCTGAACAAAATCAGCCTGGGAATACTAGCAGTACCTTGCATTCTTTTAAGCATCCTACGATGTCTTTTTAATCTTTGTGCTTTAGTTTTTTTCATTTTTATTATTTAGTGGTAGCCTGTGATTTCCCGACTTTTTTCTTTATGCGCTCTCCGGCATAGCGGATACCCTTACCCTTATATGGCTCCGGTGGACAAATTTTGCGTATCTCGCTGGCTATTCTACCCACCAATTCCTTATCAACCCCGCTTACTTTAATTTGAGCCGGCTTGGGTGTTTCTATTTTTAAGCCTTTAGGGATGGGCATATTTACCGGATGCGAAAAACCGAGTTGCATGTTCAGGTTTTCACCTTGGATCTGGGCTTTAAATCCTACGCCGATAATCTCCAGCTCTTTTACAAAGCCTTCACTTACCCCGATGACCATGTTATTGATCAACGCCCTGAATAACCCGTGCAGAGTTTTATCCAGCTTACAATCAGTGGCGCGGTTAACAAAAAGTTGATTATCTTTTATTTCGATAGTAATCCGGTCAGATAGTAACCTGCTCAACTCTCCCTTAGGGCCCTTTACCTGAACCAGCCCGTCTTTGGACTCGATCTTTACATCCTTAGGTATAGTAATAGCTTTTTTTCCTATACGTGACATAGTTTTTACCAAATATATCCGATTACTTCTCCACCCAACCCCGATTCACGTGCCTGGACGTCAGTGATGATGCCTTTTGAGGTCGAGATAATCGCCAGGCCCTTACCCCTTAATACCGAAGGTACCTTATCGCGCTTGACATAACGGCGTAATCCTGGCCTGGAAATCCTTTTGATGTTTCGGATTGCCGATTTTTCTTGATTATATTTTAAATAGATCTTGACTGAATCTTGTTTATTATCTTGCATCACCTTAAAATTATCGATATAATTCTCTTGCTTTAAGATTTCAAGGATAGATTTTACGGTATTGGAAGAGGGGACATCGACGTTATTTTTTCCGACCATTACGGCATTGCGGATTATAGTAAAAACATCTGCGATTAAATCAGTTCTTGACATTTAATTTACCCTTTCTAATTCGTTAGTAAATTAATCCCGAGTGACTATCTATTTAGACATTGGTCACGAGGGATAATCCCTCGCATCCAAGTTAAAAAATGATAGCTGCTCGGGATAAGTTCGGACAGATAAGTTATGTCGTTTAGATTATTCTTAATATATAGCTCCATAACTTATGTCCTCACTTACCAGCTTGCTTTTTTTACGCCCGGAATCATTCCTTGCCAGGCTAACTCTCTGAAGCAAATCCGGCAAAGCATAAATCTCTTAAGAAACCCGCCAGACCTACCGCAGATACAGCAGCGGTTGTGCTTTCGGGTCGAAAACTTAGGAACTCTTTTCCATCTTGCTATTTGTGAATTTTTTGCCATATCCTATTGTCCTGTCTCAAAAGGCATACCGAATAGTTTCAATAGCTCTTTTGCCTTTTCTTTAGAATCAGCGTTTTTGATCACGAAAGTGATATCCATACCCTGCTGGCGGCTGATCTTATCATATTCAATTTCCGGGAAAATGTTTTGTTCTTGTAGTCCTAGGCTATAATTCCCCGCTCCATCAAAGGCCTCGGTTGAAACCCCTCGAAAATCGCGGATTCTCGGCAGGGTAATATTTAATAGCCTATCCATAAACTCATACATCTTAGCACGCCTGAGAGTAACCTTGCAGCCCACAGGGAGCCCTTTTCTGGTTTTAAAATTTGAGATCGCCTTTTTTGCGCGCCGGATGATCGGCTTTTGTCCAGCGATCACTCCTAGTTCTTCAACTGCTTTCTCAAGGGTTTTGATATCAGCTACCGCTTCGCTCACCCCCATGTTTATTACGATCTTCTCCAGATGCGGAACGCTCATCTTATTTTTTAACTGGAAAGTCTGCATCATCGCTGGAATTATTTCTTTTCTGTATCTTTCTAGTAATCTGGGCGTCATTTTATACGTTTCCTTTACAGCAGCGGCAAATTCTGGATTTTGTTCCGTCCTTTAATAGCGTAAAACCCATCCGCTTAGGGCTATTACATTGTTTACAGAAAACCGCCAAATTCGAAAGGTTCATCGGTGCTTCGATCGATAAAATCCCTCCCTGTTGATCCTGGCGAGACTGGCGTTTATGCTTTTTTACTAAATTTACTCCTTCGATCAGTGCGACTTTTGCTTCCGGTAGGATGTTTAAAACTTTTCCTTTTTTTCCGGTATCCTTACCTTTGATTACTTGAACTAAATCACCTTTTTTAATTTTCTGCATTAAATCACCTCAGGTGCTAAAGAGATTATCTTTGTAAACTTTTTTTCTCTTAATTCTCTTGCTACCGGCCCGAATACACGTGTTCCTTTTGGGTTAAGTTGATTGTCGATAAATACGATTGCGTTTCGGTCAAACCTCAGCACCGAACCGTCCTTACGCCTGATCGCTTCTCTCGTTCTTACAATAACTGCCTCAGCGACTTCGCCTTTCTTGATCGCAGCATTCGGGGCAGATTCCTTTATGTTGACCTTGATGATATCTCCAATTTCGCCAAAACTTCTTCCTTTTCTTCCAAGGACTCCGATGTAAGAAGCTTTTTTCGCTCCTGTATTATCCGCTACATCTAATATGCTGCGTATCTGAATCATTCTGTGGTTTCCTTATATTTTAGATGATCGTCCTGGACCTTCTT